>NZ_JAHGAP010000014.1:0-72026 GCF_030248655.1 Vibrio sp. D431a
CGTTTTGGACCCACCTGATTCCATGCCGAACTCAGAAGTGAAACGAAATAGCGCCGATGGTAGTGTGGGGCTTCCCCATGTGAGAGTAGGACATCGCCAGGCTTTAAATTTAAGAAGCCCGCTCTTTCGAGCGGGCTTTTTTGCATCTATAGCGTTTTAAAATTAGCCCACTTTATACCTAAAAAGTGTTCATCTAAGGTGCGATATACTTGCTCTCTGCAACCTTCCAAAAGGCTTTAACAAGCGGATTCTCCAGCTGAGTTTTGTTGCAGCAAACACCAAGTTTAAAAGGTTTAATTGGTAAGACTTTTAAACGATTTATCTTTTCTCTTACCGGACTATTGTTGATTACAACATCAGGTGCGATACCTACTCCACACCCCAATGCAACCATACTTACGATGGCTTCATGTCCGGAGGTTTGTGCGTAGATCTTTGGCTTTATTTTCATTTGTTTGAGCCAAGTATTGGCCCTGTCCCTTGCCGTTCCTGCTTCTGGGAGTATGAATGGAATGACCGACCAGTCTGGTTTTTCTTTTTGTAGCTCTTCAGCAAACGCACTAACCCCAACAGGTACGATGACAGAAAGTGGGATTTCACTGATCGTTTCAAATGCGATTTTATTTGGCATCTGTTCTGACTTGGCTGATATGGCAATATCGGCTTCATCTGCTAGTATTTTGTCGATCGCTTGAGCTGGATCGCCGGTTGATAGTTTGAACTCAATGAAAGGGTTCTGAATACGAAAGTCAGAGATTAGCTCCGGAAGATGGCTGTAGCTTGCAGTAACAGAACAAAAGAGACGGATTTCTCCTTTCAATTCATCCTCGGTTCCCTTCAGGTGACTCTGATACTGCTGCCATTCGCCAAGAATCTTTAAGGCAACTGGGACTAGCTTTTTACCTTGGATAGTTAAATCAACGCTACGGTTGTCGCGTAAAAACAATTGTTGGCTGGTTTCCTCCTCTAATTTTTGTATCTGTCGGCTTAAGGCTGAAGGGCTAATATGCATTGCCGCTGCGGTCTTGGCGAAACTTTTACTCTCACAGAGATGAATGAAAAGTTGCAGGCTTTTGATATTCATTAAATTTTCATTTCCATGTTGCATAAATTGCAATAACTAATTGTGAATATATCACTTTAAGCAATCTCATGTCTGTTTTAGTATGAAGTTATTCGGTAAGGCAATTACTGACCTCAATGGAAGAATCTCAAAGGAGCACCCAGATGGCTAATTATTTCAATACCCTAAACTTGCGCGAGCAGTTGGACCAATTAGGTCGTTGTCGTTTTATGGACCGCAGTGAGTTCGCTTCAGAAGCGGATTATCTGAAAGGTAAGAAAGTAGTCATTGTAGGTTGTGGTGCTCAAGGTCTTAACCAAGGTCTGAACATGCGCGACTCTGGTCTAGACGTTGCTTATGCGCTTCGCCAAGCCGCGATTGATGAGCAACGCCAGTCATTCAAAAACGCAAAAGACAACGGTTTTGAGGTAGGTAGCTACGAAACGCTAATTCCACAAGCTGATCTAGTAGTAAACCTTACTCCAGATAAGCAGCACACAAACGTTGTTGAGACGGTAATGCCGTTAATGAAAGAAGGCGCAGCACTAGGTTACTCTCACGGTTTCAACGTTGTTGAAGAAGGCATGCAAATCCGTAAAGACCTAACGGTAGTAATGGTTGCACCTAAATGTCCAGGTACGGAAGTTCGTGAAGAATACAAGCGCGGTTTCGGTGTACCGACTCTTATCGCTGTTCACCCAGAGAACGACCCAAAAGGTGAAGGTTGGGATATCGCGAAAGCTTGGGCTGCAGCAACAGGTGGTCACCGTGCAGGCTGTCTAGAGTCTTCTTTTGTTGCTGAGGTGAAATCTGACCTAATGGGTGAGCAAACTATCCTTTGTGGCATGCTACAGGCTGGCTCTATCGTATGTTACGAGAAGATGATTGCTGATGGTATCGATCCTGGCTACGCTGGTAAGCTTCTTCAATACGGTTGGGAAACCATCACTGAAGCACTGAAGTTTGGTGGTATCACTCACATGATGGATCGCCTAACTAACCCTGCAAAAGTGAAAGCATTTGAGCTTTCTGAAGAGCTAAAAGAACTGATGCGTCCGCTATACAACAAGCACATGGATGACATCATCACCGGTCACTTCTCTAGCACTATGATGGCTGACTGGGCAAACGACGATGCAAATCTACTAGGCTGGCGTGCAGAAACAGGTGAAACTGCTTTCGAAAACTACCCAGAAACTGACGTAGAAATCTCTGAGCAAGAGTACTTCGATAACGGTATCTTGATGGTTGCTATGGTTCGTGCGGGTGTTGAGCTAGCATTCGAAGCGATGACGGCATCTGGCATCATCGATGAGTCTGCTTACTACGAGTCTCTACACGAGCTGCCACTTATCGCAAACACTATCGCACGTAAGCGTTTATACGAGATGAACGTGGTTATCTCAGACACTGCGGAATACGGTAACTACCTGTTCGCTAACGTAGCAACGCCGCTTCTACGTGAGAAGTTTATGCCAGCCGTAAATACTGACGTAATTGGTAAAGGTTTAGGTGAAACGTCTAACCAAGTGGATAACGCGACTCTTATCGCTGTGAATGAAACAATCCGTAACCACCCTGTAGAGTACATCGGTGAAGAGCTACGTGGTTACATGACTGATATGAAGCGTATCGCGGTGGGCGGCTAAATGACTGGCCTTAAGGCTCCATTTCGGTGTCGAAGGTGCTTGTTTACTATCGTAAAGTCCGCGCCTTCTCCTAGAAATGAAACCTTAATACAGCGTAATTTACTTAGTCTCAAGTAACGCAGTAGATAAACTCCAGGCAGACTGGAGTGATAAATACAAAATAAAACACAACATCTAATCAAAAGGCTTGGTCGCCGTTGACCAAGCCTTTTTGTTTTTAGCCGATTTATCTGCGCGCCGATAAGAAAAACGCTCCTTTGTGAGGAGCGCTTTGATACTTATTTTTCAGCAAGCTTTTCTTCAAGTTGCGCCAACTTCTGTTCCATTTCTGTTAGCTTTTGACGTGTACGTAGTAAAACTTGAGTTTGAACATCAAACTCTTCGCGACTTACAACATCTAGCTTGTTTAGCTGGCCTTGGATTACTTGACGAACTTTCTGATCGACATCAGAGCCCAATTCTTTTACAGGTTGAGGCATTGAGTCGTGAATCTGTTTAGCAATTTGCTCTAATTTCTTTGGGTCAAACATAGTGGCTAAAACTCCTTTTGATTTGTCCTCATTTTAAGTAAATGATACGTGAAAGTCGCCACTTAGATGGCAAAAAAGAGAGCGGCAATAAAAAAGGCCACCGAAGTGACCTTTTTGAATGCCTTAATAGCTTATCTGTTATCCGCTAATTCACGATGAGCTGCTTTCGCTTCGTCAACTCGCGCTAACTTCTCCAAGTCTTTGTCTTCAACAAATACTGGCAGAGGTTTGTGTTTTTCAGCTAGGTAGCTGTAAATCACAGGTAGTACGAATAGTGTGAACAGTGTACCGATTGCAAGGCCAGCAACGATGACGATACCGATACTGAAACGTTGCGCGGCACCTGCACCTGTTGCGTACATCAGCGGGATCAGACCTGCGATCATCGCTGCAGTGGTCATTAGGATAGGGCGAAGACGCACTTTCGCAGCTTCCATCACCGCATCAATACGAGACAGTTTATTATGTAACTGCTCTTCCTTGGCGACTTCACAGATCAAGATACCGTGCTTGGTTATTAGGCCGACCAGCGTGATCAAACCAACCTGCGAGTATATGTTCATCGAGGCCGTACCCCAGGCCAATGCGATCAAGGCACCACATATTGCCAGAGGTACAGATACCATGATGACAATAGGATCGCGGAGTGATTCAAATTGAATCGCCAGAACGAGGAAGATGATCGCAAGTGCAAGACCGAAGGTTGCATACAAGGCACTACCTTCCGTTACAAACTGACGAGATTCGCCCATGTAATCATGGTTATACCCTGCAGGCAGTTTGGTTTGTGCAATATTTTCAAACCAATTAACTGCATCCCCCATCGAAACACCAGGGCCTGTAACAGCACCCACAGTTGCTGAGTTTAGCTGGTTGAAGTGTGGCAAAGAGCGAGGCTCAGCCACCACATCAATGGTAATCAGACTGCCTAATGGAACCGCTTTACCATCCACAGAGCGTACATAGTAGTTCTTCATCGATTCTGGGTTTAGACGCCATTTACGCTCAACTTGAGGAATCACCTCATACGAGCGACCATTCAGGTCGATTCGGTTTACATAACCATCTGCCATCATGGTGCTGAGGGTGATACCAATGTCTTGCATAGTCACACCGTAGGCACCTGCTTTGTCTTTATCGATCTTGATCTTCATCGTTGCAGAATCATATTTCAGATCCAGATCGGAATAGACAAACATTGGACTGCTTGCTACTTCCGACAGAATGTCATTTGCAACGGTAAACAAACTTTCAAAGTTGTTTGGCGTTGTAATTACGAACTGTACAGGAAGGCCTGAACCAGCACCTGGTAGCTCCGGCATTTCGTAGGCAGCAATAGACATTCCCGGAATGCTCGAAACAAGCCCACCAACACGCTGTTTGATTTCTGCTTGGCTCGCTTCTCGTTCGCCCCATGGTTTGAGTGTAGCTAAACCAAACGCTTGATTAGAATCCGGTACACCGTTAAATACCTGAGCGTATTCCACTTCTGGTTGATCAGAGAGAATCTTATTCACATCATCCATGGTGTTTTGGATGTAGTCCAAATTCGAATTTGATGGTGCGGTCCCTATGAGTACTACAACACCTTTATCTTCAGATGGAGCTAGCTCGCTAGGAATAAACTTGAATAGGACTGGTAAACTTGCGAATACAATTATCGCAAACACGATCACCACTGGTCGGCTAGCCATTATTGCTTTTAACATGCTTGCGTAGCGATTAGTCATGCCATCAAGTACATGGTGAACTTTTTGCTCAAACTTGCTTGGCTTCTCGTTCGCCTTCAGCATCTTCGAACACATCATTGGTGATAGTGTCAAAGCGATGATGCCGGATACGAATACTGAACCTGCCAGTGTCAAAGCGAACTCTTTGAACAATGAACCGGTGATACCACCCATCAATGCGATCGGCGCGTACACTGCACCTAGCGTCAATGTCATCGCGATAACTGGAACCGCAATTTCACGCGTACCAATAATTGCAGCTCGGAATGGCGATTCCCCTTCTTTGATGTGACGGTCAACGTTTTCTAGTACAACGATCGCGTCATCCACCACCAGACCGATGGCAAGCACCATCGCCAGTAGCGTCATCAAGTTCCAAGAGAAACCCATTGCCTGCATCACCATTGCCACACCAATCAATGAAAGTGGAATGGTCACGATAGGAATGATTACCGCGCGGAATGAACCTAGGAACAGTGTGATAACCACAAGTACGATGACCGCTGCTTCAAGAATCGTTTTCACTACTTCGTGAATCGATTCGTTGATGGCGATAGTTGAGTCGTACATCACGTTCATTTTGATGTTACTTGGTAGGTTGCGCTCAAGCTGAGGCAACAGTTCAAGTACGTCTGCTGCAATGTTGATTGGGTTAGCGCTTGGTGCTGCGTTGATCGCCGCAACCACGGCTTCTTGACCGTTTGCACTTGCGCGATAAACGTCGTGACTCTTCTCCAGCGTTACTTTAGCGATATCACCTAGGCGGATGACATCCCCTTCACCAGTTTTCACGACCAATGCTTCAAGTTCAGCAACGTTTGATACCTGAGTATCTGCGCTACCGTTATAAAGTACGAACTCACCCGTCGCTTGACCGGTTGCAGATTGGTAGTTGTTGGCGTTAAGAACGCTCATCACATCCGTAGCGGTCAACTTCAAAGCGCCCATTTTGGCAGGATCTAGCCATACGCGCAGTGCGTACTTCATACCACCATACAGGTCAACTTTGGATACACCGTTTACAGTGAACAACTGCGGGTTGATTACACGCTCAAGGTAGTCAGTGATCTGGCTTGAAGATAACTCGTCACTCGTAAAGCCGATGTACAGTACCGCCGTTGTCGAACCTGTCGACATGGTTACGGTTGGATCTTCGGCTTCTTTTGGAAGCTGAGAACGTACTGAGTTCGTTTTCGCTAAGATATCAGCCAATGCTGCATTCGGGTCAGTATTCAACTTCATGTTGACAGTAATGGTTGATTTACCTAGTACCGATTGCGAAGTCATGTAATCAATATTATCGGCTTGCGCCACCGCTTGCTCCAATGGCTGAGTAATAAAGCCTTGGATCAAGTTGGCACTTGCACCGTAGTAACTGGTGGTCACGGTGACCACCGTATTCGTCATTTCAGGGTACTCACGAACTTGCATTTTGAACACCGCTTGCAAACCAAGCAATGCAATCAAAAAGCTGATCGATACCGCTAAAACTGGACGTTTTATAAAAACATCTGTAAAGCGCATGATGCCTCCAACTTAAAGCATTGGTGTTTCAGCAGGTGGGGTAGTTGCATCGCTTTCGACAATGCTTACTTTCGCATGGTTACTCAAACGGACTTGACCCGATGTCACTACCACATCACCTGGCTTCACGCCTTCTAGAATGTGTGCGATATCTTTAGAGCGTTCGCCAACTTTTACCACATGCTGCTTAACGCGTTTTTCGCCATCTTCTTCTGTTACGATGTAAACATTGTCGCCATATAGCGTAAATGTGATCGCGGTTTGAGGTAGAGTGACCTGATTTTCTAACTTAGGCAGAATGATGTTTGCACGCGCGAACATACCACTACGCAGTTTGCCGTCACTGTTAGGGATATCCGCTTGAACTTGAATCAAACCACTTTGTACGTTAACCGCAGGCTCAATCGCAGAAATTGAACCTTTGAAAGGCTGTTCTGGGTAGGCATCCACGAAGATATCCACTTCTTGGTCGATATTGATACGTGAAATATCGGTTTGCGGCACGGTAAAGCGTAAACGCATCACGCTGGTGTCTTCCAGGCGAACAATATCGGTACCCGCTTGTAGGTACTGACCGAGGTACACGTTACGAATACCTACTACACCATCAAATGGCGCTTTGATTTCGCGTCGGTCGATGGTCGCTTTCAAGCTTTCAATGTCCGCTTTTAAGGAGAAGTAGTTCGCTTCTGCTTCGTCATACGCTTCTTTAGAAATAGAGCCTTTTTTAAATAGCCCTTGGTAGCGTTTGTATTTCGCTTCTGCTGCTGGCAACTTGGCTTGCGAGCTCTTTAAATTCGCTTTCTCAACGTCAGAGTCAAGCAGTACTAGTGGCTGACCTGCTTTGACTTGAGTACCGGAATCAAATGCGATTTTATCGATAACACCGCTCGTTTCGTTCGCTACCGTCACGCCTTGATTTGGCTCGATAAAACCAATTGCCTCGATGACTGGTACCCAATCCACCGCTTGCACTTCAGTTACGGTTACTGGGAATGCTGGTTCAGGGCGATTGGCAAACTGCTCCATTTTGTCTTTGATATCAATTAGTCTGTATGTAACAACGCTACCAAAAAGTAATAAAACAATTGATAGCATCAAAATCCACTTTTTCATTCTATTAAGAACTCCAAGTTAGTGTTTAATAATTGCATCCCAACTGGCTTCAATAGCGGCCTCTAATGCCGTCTTATCCAGTTGATAAAATCCCAAAGCGTGTTTCCGAGCAAGTGCAACACTTGCCTCAAAACTTAATCCAGAAAGTACTTCGTTATCGAGAAGCTTGAATACTCCCTCGTCTTTACCCTGATTAAAAAGAAGATCTACTTGGGCAAACATTTGTCTCTCAAGTTCCCGAGCTTTGCTACTATTTGAACAGGGTAAAGATTCATATTGGACTCGGTTGCTGATCGCACTTAAGTTCGAGCTCGCTAGATTCCAAATATTGAGCCACATGGTTCGATAACGCTGTTTTAAAGGCATCTCTTCACTAACACCTAGTTGCACCGCAGTAGCCACACGCTTAGCAACGTTAAGGCGTAGTTCCTCTAAAAGATGTTCTTTATCTGAGAAATAACGGTAAATCGTCCCTGCTGCGACACCTGCCTCATTGGCGAGCTTTTGCATGGAAAGCCCTTGAAAGCCAGATTCAGCAATGAGTTGTTCAGCAGCGACTAAGATTTGTTCTCGTTTATCTACAGCAGGGTTATCCTTCATAATGTCACCCTTTAGTGAATGAACGTTCATTCATTATAGCTTAAATACCCGCCATTTATGCAACAGAATATTGCACTTAATTGGTGTAAAAATTACAAGAAATCAGCATAGCTTTCACGAGGCCACCCCTTTATCATAGGCGCCACATTCATCACCCGCAGAGAATTTCTATGAAGCTGAACCCTAGTCAAGATGAAGCCGTGAAATACGTGTCTGGTCCATGCCTAGTGCTAGCTGGTGCTGGCTCGGGCAAAACTCGTGTTATTACCAATAAAATCGCTTATCTGGTTCAGCAATGTGGTTACAAAGCGCGTAACATTGCGGCGGTGACGTTTACCAACAAAGCGGCACGTGAAATGAAGGAGCGTGTAGGTCAAACGTTAGGGAAAGGTGAGTCTAAAGGTTTGATGGTATCAACATTCCACACTTTAGGATTGAACATCATCAAGCGTGAGTACAAGCATTTAGGGTTGAAAGCGGGCTTCTCACTGTTTGATGACCAAGACCAGCTAGCGCTGCTCAAAGAGCTTACTGAAAAGCAGCTTGATGGTGATAAAGATCTGCTACGTCAGCTTCTGAGTTGTATTTCCAACTGGAAAAACGACATGTTGACGCCAGAGCAAGCCAAAGCGCGTGCGCAAGGTGAACAGCAACAATTGTTTGCGTTCTGTTTTGATATGTACCAAAAGCAAATGAAAGCCTATAACGCGCTTGATTTTGATGACCTAATTTTGATGCCCGTTTTACTCTTACGTAATCATGAAGACGTTCGTCAGCGTTGGCAGAATCGTATCCGTTACCTACTGGTTGACGAGTATCAAGATACCAACACGAGTCAGTATGAGCTGGTCAAATTAATTGTCGGAGAACGTGGACGATTGACGGTTGTAGGGGATGACGATCAGTCTATTTATTCATGGCGTGGTGCGAAACCTCAGAACCTCGTGTTGCTGGGTGAAGATTATCCGAATTTGCGTTTGATTAAGCTAGAGCAAAACTACCGTTCAACGAGTCGAATCCTGCGTGCGGCCAACATTTTGATAGCTAACAACCCTCACGTCTATGAGAAGTCCCTGTTCTCTGAAATTCCTGACGGTGAAAAACTCAAAGTGTTGTTGGCTAAAAATGAAGAGCACGAAGCAGAGCGCGTAACGGGTGAACTAATTGCGCATAAGTTCCTAAACCGTACCGAATATAAAGATTATGCGATTCTATATCGTGGTAACCACCAATCACGTTTGATTGAAAAGTCTCTGATGCAAAACCGTGTACCGTATAAAATTTCTGGCGGCACCTCGTTTTTTGCGCGCGCAGAGATTAAAGACATCATGGCGTATTTGCGCGTTTTGGTTAATCCGGATGACGACAATGCATTTTTGCGCATTGTGAACACTCCGCGACGTGAAATTGGCCCAGTAACGTTAGAGAAATTAGGCAGTTATGCCAATATGCGAGGCAAGAGCTTGTTTGAGTCGAGCTTTGAAATGGGGCTCGAACAGCACCTAACGGGACGTGGCCTAGAAAACCTGCGTCGTTTCACCCAATGGCTAGTGGCGATTGCTGATCAAGCTGAGCGTGGTGATACCGTCGAAGCGGTTCGTTCGCTAGTTCGTGATATCCATTATGAAGATTGGCTATACGAAACTTCAGCAAGTCCGAAAGCCGCTGAAATGCGAATGAAGAACGTTTCTGATCTTTATTCATGGATAGTGGCGGACCTAGAGGGTGACAACTACGATCAAGAAGAGAAAACGTTAAAAGAAGTCGTTCAACGTTTGACCTTGCGTGACATGATGGAGCGCGGTGAAGAAGATGAAGACAGTGATGCAGTACAACTGATGACCTTGCACGCATCAAAAGGCCTTGAGTTCCCATATGTATACTTAATTGGGTCCGAAGAAGGTATTTTACCGCACCAAACCAGTATTGATGAAGATAACGTGGAAGAAGAGCGTCGCCTGATGTACGTTGGTATTACTCGAGCGCAACGTGAACTGACTTTCACTATGTGCAAAGAGCGTCGGCAGTTCGGCGAGTTGATCAAACCGACTCAAAGCCGCTTTTTGGATGAGTTGCCATTTGATGACGTTGAATGGGAAGTAAACAAAAAGCCAGTATCAGCAGAAGAGCGTATGGCGAAAGGTCAAGCACATATTGCCAATATTCGAGCAATGTTTAAGAAGTAAAGTAACCTTGTTCTCACTGACTAAAAACAAAAAGGCTTGCCAACTGGCAAGCCTTTTTCGTTGATGTCTTTACTTATAGACCTTCAATCATGTGGTCAATTGCTGCGATGATTTCATCGTCAGAACAGTCCATACAGGTTCCTTTGGCTGGCATCGCATTGAAGCCTTCTAATGCGTGCTTCACTAACGTATCTTTGCCTTGTGCAATACGCGGTGCCCAATCATCGGCATTACCTGTTTTAGGTGCGCCGTTTACACCAGATGCGTGACAAGCAATACAAAAAGTACCATAAACTGTGGCGCCATCACGTGGACCGGTTGGTTCTTCTTTCACTGGCTCAGAACCCGCTAGATAAACATCACCGACAGGTTGGATGCGTTCTGCGATCGCATCGTATTCAGTTTGGCTGATGTCAGAAGCTAAAGCTGCCGTAGAAAACGTTAAGGCAGCGAACAAAACGCTAATCATTTGTCGAGACATATCCATTAAACCCACTTCACATTCCCGAGGTAAGTGACTTACCTATTTATATAGTTAGAGTATTAATGCCGAGCAGAGAAATCATTAAATTCCACTGAATGGCATAGAATGATTAGACAACTTGGTTGCAGCTGTTAAATCAATGTAAATAATGGGTGATTATATCCCGATAACTTGTTGCAATAAACAACAAGTTATCCATGACAGGGCGTGAATCACATCAAAAATCCACTTTAACGGAAGATAACTGTCGAAAAAGAGACCAAACGATAAAAAAAGTAAAAAAAGTACTAGACGGCATAGTGTGATATCCGTATTATTCCACTCCGCCGATAGGGCATGCGCCCGTAGCTCAGTTGGATAGAGCGTTGGCCTCCGGAGCCAAAGGTCGAAGGTTCGAATCCTTTCGGGCGTACCATTGCCTCGGAGGATACATCGGTAAAAATCAGTGGTGGCTATAGCTCAGTTGGTAGAGCCCCGGATTGTGATTCCGGTTGTCGCGAGTTCAAGTCTCGTTAGCCACCCCATTCTTTCTTTTTTAGATTGAATGCGGTAGCATTGCTCCCAATCTTGATTCAATCAAGATAAAACATCGTCGGTGAATAGCGCAGCTTGGTAGCGCATCTGGTTTGGGACCAGAGGGTCGGGGGTTCGAATCCCTCTTCACCGACCACTATTTAGTTTATGGCTCTAATAGAGCGGTAAACAGCAAAAATTGATGGTGGCTATAGCTCAGTTGGTAGAGCCCTGGATTGTGATTCCGGTGGTCGCGAGTTCGAATCTCGTTAGCCACCCCATTAATTAAGGTGACTTCTTAGTTGAAGTGTCCTGTCTGATTTGAGAAAATCAGTAAATACAGTTCGGTGAATAGCGCAGCTTGGTAGCGCATCTGGTTTGGGACCAGAGGGTCGGGGGTTCGAATCCCTCTTCACCGACCACTATTTAAAGCCTCAGTCGAAAGACTGGGGCTTTTTTACATCTCTCCTGAAAAGAATCGGCATTCCATTTCAATTTTCCCCAAAAGTGTACAGCTCTAGGGGCTTTTGACCACCTATGATCTAAATGCTTTTCGAGCTGACAAAATAAACCCCAGAGCAGTGTCTGGGGGGTTGTAGTTTTCTAATCCGCTGCTTTTATTGGGCGAGTGTTTTAAGGATTTCTTTTACTTCTACCGTTTTTTGGATTTCAAAACTTGGCGTTATATCCGTTGAGTTACTTGCGCCTGTCGCATTCACCCACACACTCAAAATGCCCATATTGTTAGCGCCAGCAATGTCAGCAGGTAAAGAGTCGCCCACGTGTAGAGCCTCTTCTGGTTTTACTTCGACCAAGTCGAGCGCTTTTTGGAAAATACTTGTAGCAGGTTTCTCTTCTGGCTCTTCTCCTCCCACAATAATATGGTCCACCCAGTTGCTCATTTGTGTCGCGTTTAATTTAGGGTGTTGAGAAAAAATCGGGCCGTTAGTGATCACGACGAGTTTGTAATGTTGACGAAGGTCGCTGAGCATTTCTTTTACACCAGGGAAGAAAGTGAACGCGCCCATACGTGCAGAGTCAAAGTAGTCTTGAGCTTGTTGAGCCTCTTTTGCAGTGATGCTGACGCCTTGCTCCGCCAAGATGTTTTGGATCAGGCCACAACGGAAAGCATTTTCATCGGGTAGCAGAGCCACAAGGTGAGGGAACTCAGCATTCAGCTTTTTGTATACACCCTGCAAGTAGCGCTGCAAAAACGCTTTTGGCTCGGTAACTTGTGGGTAGGTCTTATGAATCCAAGTTGTAAACGCTTGTCCTGCAACTTTATCGGCTTGTGACGTTGCACATAAAGTCTCGTCCATATCAAAAAAAATCGCTTTAAGCACAGGAGCTCCTTTTATTTACGGCTTGGCTTTGACACTGTTCATCTATTATCCCACTCTCAATTGTGTCGTAAAGGGTTAAAATCGGCGAGTTTTCTTATGACGTACGAATGAGGATAGCGGTACTTTCCTTTGCTTAGTCAATAAACCGCTTAAGTGGCGCATAATCTGCGTTGGAGCAGGATTTGTGTGGTTTTGCTGTTTTGTTCACGTTTTGACCGATCCTTTCTCTTCCTAAGTTTGGCTTTTTGTATTTGCCGACTATTTTATTAATAGTTTTTTATGTTGAAAAAACACTTTTTGCATATGATATTGTTTGTTAAATGTTAATAAATGCACATGAATAATATGGTTAATGATCTTGTTTAGCTCATGTTTACTTTTAGAGCATTTTTCTAGTTTTATTGGTGCATGACGCACAAAAATAGTGTGATATGAAAATGGTTAAATACTTGTTAATGCATTTTTATTCGCTAATTGTGCGTTTATTTAATGTTTTTTCGGCGGAATATACTTTAATTGTTGCTTTTTTGTGTGATTTTTGCCAAATTATTTCCGCATTAAGATTTCAGAGTATTATTCTGAATTTGAACGGATTCATTCAGGTGATGAATGGTGCCTTTGGCATGATTCGATACCACAGACAAGGCAGTAGAGGTCTGAAATGTCACTATTAGAAGTGAAAAACCTTCGTATTGAATACCCATCCCGACACGGCGTTCACGCTGCCGTGAAGTCACTTTCTTTTCATATTGAACGTGGTGAAATCGTGGGTGTTGTTGGCGAATCAGGTGCGGGTAAATCCACCGTTGGTAACGCCGTTATTGATTTGCTTAGCCCTCCAGGTCGCGTTGCTAGCGGTGATGTATTCTTGGATGGAGAAAAAATTTCTGGCCTATCACCAGAAGCGATGCGTAAGGTTCGCGGCTCGAAAATAGGTTTTATTTTCCAAGATCCGATGACCTCGCTCAATCCACTTTTTACTGTTGAGCAACAGCTGAAAGAGACGATCCACGCTAACATGAAGGTCTCTGATGAAGAGGCGTATCAGCGCGCGCTTTCTCTTATGCAGCAGGTTGGTATTCCTCAACCAGAAAACCGCTTAAAGCAGTACCCGCACCAATTCTCTGGTGGTATGCGTCAGCGTGTTGTCATTGCCATTGCTTTGGCTGGTGAGCCTGATCTCATCATTGCGGACGAACCAACTACGGCGTTAGACGTTTCTATCCAAGACCAAATCCTCAACTTGATCCGCGAGCTGTGTATCAAGAACAATGTCGGCTGTATGTTGGTTACTCACGATATGGGTGTCGTCTCCAACGTCACCGATCGCGTGGCGGTAATGTATCGTGGTGACTTGGTGGAGTTTGGACCAACAGCCAAAGTATTGGGCGATCCTGATCATTCTTATACTCGCAGTCTAATTTCAGCGGTACCACGTTCAGACAGAAAGCTAGATCGTTTCCCGTTAGTAAGCTATATCGAAGAAGCGGCGGAAATGGAGCCACTCGATATCAAGAACCACTGGTTAGGACAAAGCCAAGATGAGCGTGAGTACACTGGCCCGCTTTTGGACGTGAAGAACGTCAATCTTCGCTTTGTGACCAAAGACTCTTTGTTCGAGAGCCGCCGAGAATACGTGCAAGCATCTAATAATGTGAGCTTTGAAGTGCACGAAGGCGAAACCTTTGGTTTGGTGGGCGAGTCTGGTTCAGGTAAATCGACCATTGCACGTGTGATTGCTGGTTTATACCAACCTAACTCTGGTCAGGTGAAATTCGAGGGCATTGACCTGACCGCTTTAACCTCTGAGAAAGAGCGCCGCCCGATGCGTCGTCAAATGCAGATGGTGTTCCAAAACCCATATACTTCAATGAACCCTCGTATGAAGGTATTCGATATTATTGCTGAGCCAATCCGTTTCCATAAATTGACGAAAAACGAGTCGGAAACTCGCCAAATCGTGAATGACCTATTGGATCATGTTGGTTTGGGTCGAATGGCTGGGCTTAAGTACCCTCATGAATTCTCCGGTGGTCAGCGTCAGCGTATTTCTATTGCGCGTGCGTTGGCGACTCGTCCTCGACTTTTGATTTGTGATGAACCGACCTCAGCACTGGACGTATCGGTACAGGCACAAATTCTAAACTTGCTGAAAGATCTGCAAAGTGAGCTGAACTTGACTATGTTGTTTATCAGCCACGATTTACCTGTTATTCGTCAGATGTGTGACCGAGTAGGTGTGATGCAAATGGGTACACTTTTAGAAGTGGCACCAACAGAACAGTTATTCACGGCACCTCAACACGAATACAGCAAAAAATTGATTTCTCTGATGCCGGAGTTTACTGGCTTGCGAGAAGAGATCGAAACGGCATAAACCAAGCAATTCGCTTGGCTAACCTTTAGTCATAACAAAGACGCAAACACAACAACAAGGGATCCGTATCCCCGCATGAAGGAGTTATGCAAATGAAAACCATGAAAAGCAAATTAGCAGTGGCGCTAATGGCTGCGGGCCTAAGCTTTAACGCAATGGCAGCAGATATCAAAGTTGGCTATGCAGCTGACCCAGTATCGCTTGACCCACATGAGCAGCTATCAGGTGGCACACTGCAAATGTCACACATGGTATTTGATCCGTTGGTTCGCTTTACTCAAAAAATGGATTTCGAGCCTCGCCTAGCAGAAAGCTGGGAACGTATTAACGATACGACTGTTCGTTTCAAACTACGTGAAGGTGTGAAATTCCATTCTGGCAATACTCTAACGGCTGACGACGTCGTGTGGACGTTCCAGCGTTTACAAAGCTCTCCTGACTTTAAAAACATCTTCGACCCGTACGAAAAAATCGTCAAAGTTGACGACAACACGTTCGATCTTGTAACTAAAGGTCCTTACCCACTAGTGTTGCAAACCGCAACGTACATTTTCCCAATGGACAGCAAGTTCTACACTGGCAAAACTGCGGACGGCAAAGACAAGTCTGAGTTAGTGAAGCACGGTAACTCATTTGCATCGACTAACGTATCTGGCACGGGTCCATTCATTGTGACTTCACGTGAACAGGGCGTAAAAGTGGAATTTGAACGCTTTAAAGATTACTGGGACAAAGAGTCGAAAGGTAATGTTGATAAGCTAACACTTGTGCCAATCAAAGAAGACGCAACTCGTGTAGCAGCGCTGCTTTCTGGCGGTGTAGACATGATTCACCCTGTAGCGCCAAACGACCACAAACGCGTTGAAGATGCTGACGGAATCGACCTCGTCACGCTGCCTGGTACTCGTATCATCACGTTCCAACTAAACCAAAACAGCAACGAAGCATTGAAAGACGTTCGCGTTCGCCAAGCGATTGTTCACGCAATCAATAACGAAGGTATCGTGAAGAAAATCATGAAAGGCTTCGCAACGGCTGCTGGTCAGCAAAGCCCGGCAGGTTACGTAGGTCACGATGACAAGCTAGTACCTCGCTACGATTTGAAGAAAGCGAAAGAACTGATGAAAGAAGCGGGTTACGAAAACGGCCTGACGCTAACGATGATCGCACCAAACAACCGTTACGTGAACGATGCGAAAGTAGCACAAGCGGCGGCGGCAATGTTGTCTAAGATCGGTATCAAGGTTGATCTGAAGACCATGCCAAAAGCGCAGTACTGGCCTGAGTTCGACAAGTGTGCGGCAGACATGCTGATGATCGGTTGGCACTCAGATACAGAAGACTCAGCGAACTTCAACGAGTTCCTAACTATGACTCGTAACGAAGAAACCGGTCGTGGTCAGTACAACTGTGGTTACTACTCAAACCCAGAAATGGACAAAGTGGTTGAAGCTGCGAACGTAGAGACGGACCCTGCGAAACGTGCAGAAATGCTGAAGGGCGTAGAAGCGACACTATACAACGACGCAGCATTCGTACCGCTACACTGGCAAAGTGAAGCATGGGGCGCGAAGTCTAACGTGAAAGCGGCAGATATCGTTAACCCAATGGTAATGCCTTACTTCGGTGACCTAGTGGTTGAATAATCACGGTTAGTCGACTTTGAGGAGGGATGGATTTCCCTCCTCAACTTAAAGCACTCGACTCAGTTTTGTTTCAGTCGGATTGAGTTGGTTATTTAGACTGAATTTTCTCTCTAATTTAGAGATCTATGGATAGTTAAGGGGCAAGGAATGTTTTCGTTTCTGGTCAAGCGCCTGTTTCAGGCACTGATAGTGATGTTTGTGATCAGTTTGGTGGCGTTTGCCATTCAGGACAACCTGGGTGATCCGCTGCGTGAGCTTGTAGGTCAGTCGGTTTCGGAATCGGAGCGTCAAGCGCTACGCGACGACTTGGGCCTGAACGATCCCTTTATCACAAAGTACACGCGCTTTGTGGGTAATGCACTGCAAGGTGATTTGGGTACCTCATATTTTTTCAAGCGACCTGCGGTTGAGGTGATCCTCGACAAGCTGGTAGCTACATTAGAGCTCGTGTTTGGCGCGACGCTTATCATCATTGTTTTCTCTATTCCGCTTGGGGTGTACTCTGCGATTCATCCTAAGAGTGTTTTTACCAAATTTGTGATGGCGATGAGCAGTGTCGGTATCTCGATTCCGGTGTTCTTAACCGCAATCATGCTGATGTATGTCTTTTCAATAGAACTCGGTTGGTTGCCTTCCTATGGGCGAGGTGAAACCGCTAACGTACTCGGTTGGGAATCTGGCTTCTTTACCATTGATGGTATCAAGCACCTCATCCTACCTTGTATTGCGCTAGCGTCTATCATGTTGCCGTTGTTCATCCGCTTGGTGCGTTCAGAAATGCTGGAAGTTCTGAGTTCGGAATACATTAAGTTCGCCAAAGCAAAAGGTTTGAACTTACAAAAGATTTATTACCAACATGCACTTAAGAACACCATGCTACCAGTATTGACGGTAGGTGGCGTGCAGATTGGTACCATGGTGGCCTACACCATTCTTACTGAAACCGTGTTCCAATGGCCGGGCACTGGCTTCCTTTTCCTAGAGGCAATCAACCGTGTAGATACACCGCTGATCACTGCCTACGTTATCTTTGTTGGTCTGATCTTCGTGGTAACCAATACCATCGTTGACTTGCTGTACGGCATCATCAACCCAACTGTGAACCTAACTGGAAAAGGAGCTTAATCATGAGCCAATCAAATTTAACACCAGCTCCTGCTCCATCAGCGTGGCAGCGTTTCAAAGAGTCAGATTTTCTGTATTACTTCAAACGCGACAAAGTGGCGATGGCGAGTTTTACCGTCTTTATGATGTTCTTAGTATTGGCATTGGCTGCACCGATTCTTGCGCCAACAGACCCGTACGATCTGACGTCTATCGACATCATGGATTCTGAGTTGCCACCTTCGTGGATGGAAGATGGCGATGAGCGTTTTGTTCTTGGTACTGATGAGCAAGGCCGTGATATTTTATCGACCATTCTTTACGGTTCTCGTTTGTCTTTGACGATAGGCTTTTTAGCCGTCGGTCTTCAGTTGATTCTGGGTATCATCATTGGTTTGTCGGCGGGTTACTTCGGTGGTCGTATCGATAGCTTCTTGATGCGCTTTGCGGATGTTCAACTATCGTTCTCAACCATGATGGTGGCGATCATCGTATCGGCCATTTTCAAAGCCAGCTTTGGCAGCGATTTTTACAGCCAATACGCAGTGGTGATGCTGGTGGTGATCATCGGTGTGGCTGAATGGCCGCAATACGCACGGACTATTCGTGCCTCGGTATTGGCAGAGAAGAAGAAAGAATACGTCGAAGCGGCGCGTGTGATGGGCTTTAAAGCTCCGCGAATCATGTTCCGTCACATTCTGCCGAACTGTCTATCGCCAATCTTGGTTATCTCGACGGTACAGGTAGCGAACGCGATCATGTCGGAAGCGGCACTGTCATTCCTAGGTTTGGGTCTTCCTGTTGATCAGCCGTCACTAGGTGCGCTGATCAGCATCGGCTTTAACTACATCTTCTCAGGTGCGTGGTGGATTACTGCCTTCCCAGGCATCGTGTTGGTTACACTGGTTCTGGTTATCAACTTATTGGGTGACTGGTTACGAGACGTATTCAACCCGAAACTGTACAAAGGTTAAGAATTTTCCCGCCAAGCGTTGTAAATTCGCTTAATTCCTTCCTAAACTGAGAGCCGGATGCAAATTCCGGCTCTTTTTTTGCTAGTTATTCTTTGTTCACATTTTTTTGGCGCTTTGCCGCCATAATGACCTTACCCACTAATTTAGAGTGAAGTGTATGGAAATGAAGAAGGCACAACACCCATCTCGTATCTTCCAAGCAAGCCTAGCTTTCGGCTTGTTGCTGGTATGCGCCCAGTTTTCTAGCCCAGTATCGGCGGAGGAGTTCCTTTGCCAAGCCACTCAAGCCAGCGAGAAAGAATTACCGATGCTTGAGAAAACGTGCCCAATTGGTAACGGAGTATGGGGAAAGAAAGTGCCGCAGGGGGGCAACTACCTTTACTGGATTCAATGCGGATTGCTACCCAAGCCTATGTCTCTCGCGAAAGCTAAGCCTCTCTATAGTAAAATCACGACTGACGTATGGATGAAGCCTGAATCCAAAGGCTATCGCTGTTTGATTGGACCTTACAAGGCATTGTCTGATGCGAGGGATGACTTACGAGGAGTCAAAACCTTGTCGAACTACAAAGAGGCGTTCATCCGAGTGGTTGGGAAAGGGACGAAACAACCAGTAACACCACCTACACCTAAATCTACTGTATCGTCGAAATCAGCCGCATCTTCGGTTAAGCCAACACCGACGGTGACCCCGAAACCCGCGCCAGTTCCTGCTGTGCGAGCTGATACCGACGCCTTTAAAGCGCGGGCAGAGAAGCCAGATACCAAGGCAAAAAGTTCACGTGATAGCTCTTCGTCTACGCCTGTTGCTAAGACCAAAGCGAAGCCAATTGTCACTGGAAATGATGACATTGAAGTTCGGTTGAGAACTTCAGTACAGGGCAAAACGTACGTGGTCCCATATTTACTCGATCACCATAATCAGTTTTACATGGAACATGGTAAGCCGTGGAACCGCCTCAACTACGAAAACTCGCACAAAGTATGTCAGCAACTGGGTATGAACTTAGCTAACCCTGCAGAGTTTAAAGCGCTGAGGGCGTCTGGGGTGATGGAAAAAAATCAATGGCCACTGCAACTGCCGTATTGGGGCAAAGATAAGAAAGGTTTGTTCGCCGATCGTGAGCCCAATCAGCTCACCGGGACCTCATTATTGAACGTGGTGTGCGTGAAATAACGACTCAGATATTGCGGTCAAAATATAGAAGAAAGCCCCGAGTTCGGGGCTTTTTTGCGGTCTCAAATATTATCGCTATTTGAGTGGCGTTTCTTTGTGACAGTTAGAGCAGATATACACTTCTTTGATGCCGACCAATCGTTCCCAAAGTGTTCTGCGTCTTCTACGCAAATGCACGCTATCACAGCAAGGGTTAACGATGGTTGCTTTAGTCATCATCACCAGGCTCCAAAATCGGTAGTGAACTCGCGATGCTTGTCATGGCTTCTTTGCTGTTAGAGTACAGACCATATTCCGGTGCGGATTCATGACCGTTTTGTTCTTTACTCCAACGAATACCAATATAAAAGTCACCAAAATCGCGGTTGATGTAACGATGACGAGTTTTGTAATCTGACTCTGAGCCTGTTTCTTCTAGAATCAGCAGTTCACGGTCTTCATCATTCTGGATTTCCCAATTACCTGGAGTTTGGAATCCTGTTGGCATGAACGAAGTGTAGTTGTAAGTATCAGTGTCGTATTCGTACGCACCTGACGAGTATTTCAGGACTGTGTCGTCGCCTGTGCCATTACTTTCTACCATCAAGTCATGCTCTACCGTGCCGTGTTTGATGTGTTCTGCAACCGAAAGTGATTCTGCAAATGGGGTATTGCTTGAGTCCATCCAGAACAGCTCATCATCTGATATTTTAACGATCATTTGAGTGCCGTTATGCTCGGTTTTGTGCTGGTACAACATTTCATACTCGTCGCCGTAGCTGTTGTATAGCTTACCGTCTTTCAGCTCAACGTCGTTACAGTCTTTATTGTTGTATTCTGTGTAACCAGTTTGTTGGTCCAGATCGGCAAGAATGGCGTAAGCATCGTGTTCCCATGTGTCTTTTAGGAAGTCACTGATGTTCGCTTTGTACTCTTGATTCATCTCATCGTGGTTTGAACCCCAGCAGAATAGTAGGCCTTCAGAATCTTGCATCAACATGGCGTAGCCAATTTCACCATCTTTCTGTGCAAAGCTACCCATTTTCCATTCTTGACCGTTGAAGTGCTCGTGAGTGAAGCCCAAAGTCGGTACTACTGGTGGTGGCGTGACGCCTTCGATAACCGTTGGCATGCTGAGCGCAATTTGTACCGCGGTATGGCCATCTGTTGCGCTAATCGCAAGTGTTGCTCCAGCTTCACCTGCTTTTGTTGGTGTGCCTTTAATGGTGATAATTGCATTACCATCCTCAGATACTGTTAGACCTTCAATGTCCACATAGTCCGCTGAGTAGTCGGTGATATGACCGTCTTTATCTTGGAACAAGCTAGAAATATCGAGCGTTTGTTCAAATACTTCACCTTGTTGTAGGTACCAACCATCAACGATGGACTGCAGATGCGCTTGTTCTGTTTCTACAACCATTGGTGGTAAGTTTGCCGATTCGATTTCGAACTTAAATACGGTGCTTACCGTACCCAAAACCTTACCTGACGAATCAATGTCTTGCGCCGTTAGAACAATCTCAAAATCACCAGCTTTCTCTACGATTGCAGTTGGTTGTAGAACAATCAGGTTGCCAGTTTGCACAACTTCAATGCCTGTGCCTGCAAAGTTGTGCGTCAGTTTGGTTGTCACAAGGTTTTGGTCTTTGTCTGCAAATAGACCTTCAATGTCTAGCTCTAAGCCATCAAAGTCCACGCCTTGTACGATTTTTGGTAGTTTTTCTAGCTTATCTTTAGCTGCCTTTTCGACGATTTTGTTTACGGTTAGCTTGTTATTAACTGCCGTTTCAGGTGCTAAGGTGTCGCTGTCTGGGGTCGCGTCAGTGATGATTGGACGTAGATTTGGGTCATTGATGTTTTCGCCAGATGCAACAAGACGTTCCACTTCTTGGTTTGCCGCTTGAGCAAACTCCGTGGCTTTTTTCTCGTAGTTCGTTGGGTTTTGTGCTTTCGAGTCGGTCAGAATCTGAGCGGTTTTATGTAGTTCGGCGTTTTTTGTCGCACCTTCAACAAAATCACTGTACAGATCAATTGGTGCTTCTTCTGAGCCTCCTAGCGCTTGGTTTACTTTCGCTTTCGCGTCTTCTTCACTAATGGCTGGATCTTTTGCCATTTCAATCGCAACAAGGTCCGTGATAGGTGAAATCACGTTTGACGATGTTGGTGCACGGAACACGATTTCGTGGGCCATGGCTTGGCCTGGATGATCCATATCAACCGTGTATTTGCCAGCGTACTCTTTAGCATCCAAAGCGATAAGCTGTTTCTGCTTTGCACCGTTTGGTGTAATGGTCTGCAGCGCTAGAGTGCTTTCTGGTTTTGCATCCAATTTAAGCTGACCTTTCTCATCGGTCAGACCAAGGAATGTTTCTTGAGTGTCCCATTGGCCGTTGTTGTTCGTATCTTCAAAAACAACGGCATGCTTGAAGTAGCCGTCAAAACCTGTGATCACAACGCCGTCGTTAGCACTGTTTGAACCACCATCTGAACCGCCACAGCCTGTAAGAGCGATAGCCACTGACGCTGCTAGTAAACTCACCTTATTCATTATTTATTTGTCCTTGTTTCGTTTCCGAATGAGAAAGTCGCTTTTTTTATTATTTTTTTCCTTAGATCTCACTAGTGAGATATAAGAGAGTGGTGTCTTTTTAATGACTATTGAGCTTAGGTTCAAGACACGAAAATCCGCACAAAACCCGTAAAATTTATTTCTATTTTTTGTCTATGATGGAAAATTGATAATTTGATCACGCTTCCAGTTTTATTTTGGTGATGATTGTTTTGTCAAAATAACCATCTGTAAATAAAGGTTTATTGGGTGTTAGTAAGGGCTGGGGCGTGATAAATCATGTTGATCTTAAACTCCTCAACGCGATCAGCAAATTGAGGATGAGGTTTAAGCACATAACTGTAGACTTCGCCTGGAATGAATATGTCGTAATCTGTGTATTCAAGGTTGTAAAACATAAATGTTCGTTGCCAGTAATTATCTGGCCATTCAGCACAATGTATAGGATTTACGCCGTCAAAATCCATTGAGCTAGAGATAATATCGGCAAACTCGCCTCGCCCCGCTACGATAGAGCTGTACCAGTAAAATAAATAATCATGACAAAATAGGTCATGTTGATTTGATTTCATATTGAGATCAGAGTCCAGCTTGTGCACTGGTTCGTTACCCTGAACACTTCTATCAAATATGTAGTTGCTAGCAGTCCCGTTTATGTAACCCCCTCCTGAAATGGGAAAGAGGTAGTCAAACAACGTTCCTTGATATTCGTACTCACCAGTGTGGACATTGATGCGTTTTTCCATGGACTGCTTGTTTTTTTGCATGGTGTAGCTTTCGAATTGTTTACCATCAAACACGGTGGTGAAGTAGTTCCGAGTATCTTCATGAACCTGAGATGGGTATTCTTTTTTGATGGTCCAAATTTGGCGTACACCTTGGACATAAACGATCAACGAGTCATCACTGATTTTGTACTTGCCCACTTTTTTCAAGTCTCCCTTTTCAGGACACTGGCGTTTGTTGTGTGAGGCGGCATAACTTACTTCGCCCCCCTCAAACTGAAAGGCCTCGCAATACACCACTTCATACGCGTACGCGATACCGGCAAGACTTTGTGTCGTCTCTAGGCGATAAACTACATCGCCAACTAACGAGTGTTCTGTGTCATTTTGATCGGGTGTGATAACGGGTAACTCAAAGCGCGTTGTGACCCATGCATGATCGCTATTACCGTGATAATCATCGCGCGCTGCTACCGCTAAATATGTGGTGGTTTTTATTTCCTCAGGCGCTCCTTGCACCATCATTTGTCCTTGGTTGAGGACTCTTAACCCATTGGCGTTTTCAAGCCAAATCTGAGTGGTGAGGAGATCGCCATCTGGGTCTTCAAAAAGCTGGTTAAGGTTGAGCGAATAACTCACCGGAGAGTTTTGTTTCAGCTCCCAAGCATAAATAATGGTTTGTAGCTGCTGTTCCACAGTGAGGTTGATGATGGGTTTATTATTCTCTGATGGGTCCTCTTGTGGTCGGCTGTTCTTATCACCCAATGCTGACTCGTAAAACGTGTTGTCTTCTGTGGTATGAAATGGATTCGTAACAGGGCCTGGTTGTCCTAAAAGGGCGGAGTTAAATGCGTCATCTCCCGTTTTTTTAGGAGTGCGATCCAACGCAGAACCTGTCAACGCTTGCTTTACTTCAACTAAAGATGTGCGCTCATATTGACGATGTGCTTGCTGGGTTGACTTGTCGGCGTTGTCTGACGAGTCTTTCACAGATGCCAAATTGTGTTTGTTTGAAATGAAGTAAATACCGAACAAACCGACGCATACTGCGCCGATTATCCAAAGCTTTTTGTTCATGATTACGTGTGCGCCATTCGTGATTGTAGCCAACTGCGAGAGAATTTGAGGTCTTTCTCTATCAGGCTTGCGCTGCACTCGAGTAGCTCACTGATTTCTTGGTTTTTCATGCCCATTAAATACTTGAGTTTGAGTGCGCTCGATTGGCGTGGATAGCGGCTACTGAAACTATCCAGAGCTTTATCCATGATAATCAATTGTTCGAAACGATCTTCTTCATCTCTCATCAATGTAATGTGTTGACGCTTTTGTGCTTGGTGCGAGCGTGCGTTGTCGATCAAGATTTGACGCATCACTTTGGCGGCCATCAAAAAGAAATCGCGCTTTGTTTCAATTTCACTCATGTCGCAGTTGGACATTTTCAGGTAAGCATCATGAATTAATGCCGTGGTACTGTTGACGCTGTCTGCCAGTACTTTGTTGTCGGTGCCGTACTTTTCTGCATTTCGTTCACGCTCGTGTTGGGCGATCTTACGCAACTGTAAATAAGCAAACTGATAGAGCTCGCTCTCAGCTCGTTTATCACCAGATTGCCATTGTTGAATGATTTGTGTCAGTGCTACTGCTGTTGCCATGGTTATACATCCTCGCTCACTTTGACAAATTCAGAAATGGTGTGGGTTTCAATGCGATCGGAACCGTCTTGGTTGCGGAGAACATCTTGTTGATAGCGATATAAAATGCCTTGCTCCCAAGTTGCACCAGCAGGCAAGTATTCCCAGGTGGTGTAATTGATTTCGGATGGGGTTGTTGACCAACGTACCATGACGTTCATTTGCGCGAGTTCGGCTTTGGGGGCGCTATTGTTGACCCACCACATGTCGGCAAATTCGCGGGTAACATCTTGGGTGTACAGGCTTGTATCGGTTGGGCAGGTGTCCGTATTTTGCGGCAGTCGCATGACTTGTTGGTGGCGCATCAATAGGCACGATTGTGTCATGGACTGTTGGTGGTATTCGGTTTGCTGCCACACACCGAGGTAGTCAATGTCGTGTTCGCTAGTATTGGGATACGTAAACCAGAGCATTTCTGTGCGGTTATTGTGTTGGATGTTTTTTTTACGCCCGAGACCTTGTACTTTTTCCATCAATAACTCGGTGCTCGGATCAAAATTGAGGGCAACGGAGCGGTACTTCCAGTCGCCTTCATCATCGAAGTCTTCGAGAGAAAAGCCATTCAAGTCGTTGCGGGTGCACCCTGTGATTGAACAACCAACGATATTAAACCAATCCGCAAACTTGCTTATCGGTTCGACGACATCTTCCGTGATAGGGCGTTTCATCGAGAGGAAGCAGCCTTGAAAATGATCGCCAATGCTTGGGTGTTCAATCAATGAGTCTTTGGTGATGGTGAATCGAGTTTCACCAATAGGAGGACGATATTTGGGATGATGCTGATAGCGTAGATCGTAAGCACAAGCGCGGCCTTGCCAATCCTTCTTTTTGATGACGATGTTTTTGAACGTCATGTCGCGAGGTTCAAAAATGATCTCATCAGAGGAAAAATTTTTTTCAATGTACTGCTGGCTTTCGTTTAGGTGCTCAATCGCCTCATTGACAGATACCCAATCGAGATTGAGGTAGCGTTTAGCGTCATCCAGGTAATTGAGATCAAGGCCTTTGAGCTGGCTTTGAAAGTGAGGATCAGACAGCACACGGTTTGCTAGGACAATTTCCTCACGATTCTCAGGCGTGCTGTCGAGAGAAAGCAGCAGACGCGTCATATTGATGCTGCGGCTAGGTTTGGTTGTCGCCATCGTCGGCGTCAGCACTTCTTGGCTTGATAAGGTCGTCAGCAGATAACCTTTATCATCGTTACCAAGGAAGAAGCTAATTACATCACCGGGTTGGTAATGAAATGCTCCTTGCTGAGTGACGCCAGTGATATTGGAACTGGTTTTGTAATACAGGCCAGTCACTGGGGCGTCGATAAAGTAGCCTTGCTTCAAGGTTGAAGCTGGTGGGTGTGAAGTGGCAACTGAAACGTCTGCTGCCAACGTGGACGTAGCCGTCAATGCAGACAGCCAAAATACCACTGAACGTGTATACATCTTGTTTTAAGCCTTATTGGTTGGTGCTGTCCTTAGACGCACAATTTGGCTGACAACTCATTGGTGTAGTTAGGTGCTTCTCTGGCACCGGTGTCATCATCGCCAACAACATTTTTTGTTTTATATGTTTGGGGATATCTGGGTTAGAGAGTATCCGCCTTCGTGTTAACTCCATCATGGAGTTCACTGAGAGATGTTCGACATTTTGCCCCTTCGCGTGGAAGATGAGGCGAGTCATTTCGTACATCATATCTTCTGCAATCTTCTTCTCTTGTTGCAGCTGGATATTCTTTTGCATCATGGCGCTGCCAAATAACACACCAGAGAGCACAATGATGCCTGACAATACCGAAGCAAGGGGACGTCGTTGTACCAAGCGAAAGGCGCTATACAATGGCCAGTTTTTTTTCTGCTCGATTGGACGGCGTTCGATAATTCGTTCGATATCAATGCGCAATGCTCGAACATTGATATATCGCATTTGAGTGGCAGGACGCGTTGCGCGTCTTATCACCCAGTAAACATCAGACCAAATTGTTGGTGATGGAAACATCAAAGCGAGAATTTTGCCTAAGGAGTACACGTCGCTTTGCTCTGTTAGAACCTGTCCTGCTTGCTGCTCTGGGCTGGCAAAATTTTGGCTAAACGCAATCAGCGCTGAGGGTGAATCTTCTCGGTTGGAGTGCGCTTTTTGAGTCAAGTTGAAGTCAAGCAGCTTGGGACGCTTGCTACGATCAATCAGTATATTTTCTGGTTTTAGATCGGCATGCAAAACCTGGTGCTGATGGGCGTGCTCCATCGCCTGACAGATCTGCTTAAACAGCAGCAGCTTCTCCGTTTTTTCTAGCTTATTTTCAGATAGGTACTCATCCAAAGTTTGACCAAACACCCGCTCCATCACGATGTAAACCGAATCTTGATGGAGACCGCCGTCAAACACTTTCGCGATGTAAGGATGGTTTAGACGCGCGAGAAGTTGAGCTTCATCGAAGAGTGCGCGTTGCCCTAACACATTGCTCAAATTGCTTTGAATAAACTTGATAGCCAGATCTTGCTCGAACGTTTCATCTGCACGTAGAGCTGCGTATACGACACCCATGCCACCACGCCCCAACTCATGAGTTAGGCGGTACTTACTGATGATTTCTCCGCTTAGATCGACGTCTTGGTTCGTTGCCTGATGAGCACCAAAATAAAGTAACTGCGTTAGTTGTTCTTCCGGTGTCTCGTTGGCTAAAAGAGGAACGAGTTGTCGATACAGCTCAGGTTGACTTCGTTGCAATGCTTGGAGGTATTGCTGCTTTTGGGAGTCGTCCAGATCAAGCAGGTGGTAGTAAATCTGGGTTTCGCTAGAGCCTAACTGCACTGTGACTAATGTCTTATTCTTTTAGGTACGGCATTTTATAAGAACTTTGATATAAATGTCATTTATTTATTCGGTTTTGATTCACAATCCATGAAACGCAATTTGATGGCTAATGGAGTAATAACGTCATGATTTTGCGAATTATTTTCACTGAACTTGTCGGCAGAGAGTCTATTCGTCATAATGTTACTTGTAACATTACTGATAAATCACATATTTATGGCTCAACAGAATAAGAAAACTCGTACGACATTGCAGGATGTCGCAGACCAGGTTGGCGTCACGAAGATGACCGTTTCACGCTATATGCGTAACCCTGAATCGGTGGCAGAAAAGACTCGGGCCAAGATTGCGACTGCGATTGAAGAGATGGGTTACATCGAAAACCGTGCACCGGCGATGTTGTCAAAGTCCTCCAGTAAAGCCATTGGTATTTTACTGCCGTCTTTGTCCAACCAAATTTTTGCTTCCTTTGTTCAGGGCATAGAGATGGTGACCAAAGCCAATGGCTATGAGACGCTTTTAGCGCATTTTAGCTACGATGAGCTTGAAGAAGAGCGCAAGATCGCGTCATTACTCTCTTATCAAGTCGATGGGCTTATTCTAACTGAAAGCCATCACACGCCGCGTACATTACAGATGATCAAAAATGCGGGCATTCCGGTGGTCGAAACCATGGAACTGCCATCGGAGCCGATTGATATGGCGGTTGGACTCGATCATGAAGATGCGTCGTACACCGTGGTTAAGCAGATGCTAGATACGGGGAAGCGTACAATCGTCTATTTTGGCGCGCGTCTGGATACGCGAACCAAATTGCGGATGCAAGGTTACGATCGCGCGATGACAGAAGCAGGGCTAGAACCCAAACATGTATTAACTGGTGATCATTCTAGTTTTTCTTTAGCGCATGATTTGCTCGAACGCGCACTGGAAACGCACCCAACGCTCGATGGGGTGTTCTGTACCAACGATGACATCGCAATTGGCACCATGCTGAGTGCGCAGCAACGTGGCATTCAAGTTCCACAGCAATTGGCAGTGGCGGGCTATAACGCGCTGGATATCGGTCAAACCATCAGCCCGAAACTGATCAGCGTTGATACGCCGCGTTTCCAAATTGGTGTAAAGAGCGCAGAGCTATTAATTGCGCGCCTGAAAGGCGAAACGCAAGAAGAAAAAGTCTTCGATATGGGGTATCAGATCACGTCGGGAGAGAGTGTTTAACTAATTGTTAACTGCTCTTTGTATTCGCTCATCAATGGTATTGGTAGGTTAGGGTATGGCACATCAGCTGGATGCATTGGATCTCAACTTAATGCGTTTATTAAAAGCCGTGGTGGAAAACCGCAGCATCAAGCTGGCCGCAATGCAGCTTGGCATTTCTCAACCGAGCGCCAGCCGCGGCGTGATGAAGTTGAAGCAAGTGTTTGATGACCCGCTTTTTGTGCGTAAAGCACATGGGGTAGAGCCATCACCCATGGCGATTCGTCTCGCCGCCGAGTTCGACAATATGGTTGCACCACTGGAAAAAGTGGTGCAAGAATTTGAAGTGTTCGACCCACTGCAATACCAAGGGCAGATTGCGATTGTAACTGACCCTTATTTGATGGATGAACAAGGGCAGCGACTGCTCACTGGCTGTCATCGAGCCTTTCCCAAAGCGCACTTTGCCTTTTCCAGCTGGAATACTTACTCGCACGATGAAATGTTAGAAGGCGAGCACGATTACTGCATTCTTGACCAAGAGACCGAGCTGTCGAAAGACATTTACATGCGCCCGTTATTCGTTGAAAAACGAGTGATTTTGGCGCGCAAAAACCACCCAACGTTGTCGAAAGTCAGCAATGATTGGGACACGGTGTCCAAACTACCACTCGTCTCTTTGCCTGCGCCTGCATCATATAAACCGCTTTGTACCGTGGAGTCCGAGTATCGACGTATGGGTTATGAGCCAGTAGTGTTACTGAAGTCCTATAATTTGCGTTTGGCTTGCCAAATGTTGCAAGAAACCGACGCGATTATGTATGCCAGTCAAAGCTCGGCATTGTTGATGCCAGAACTCGCCTCTTACGCAATGCCACCCGTTAATCGTGAGTTCAGTCAGTTTGTGGTCTCTGGCGGTTTCCTTCAAACCAACCGCAACCATCCTTTGCACAGACACCTACATAAAGTGGTGCGACAAACCCTCAATACGCCGCTGATTTTTACGCAGTGACGTCACCTGATGGCATCAGCTGAATGAGAGAGCAGATGCTTTAACCTTATCAATGTTGTGTGATTACATAGACAACTTATTTCTTAAGATATTCAAAAATGAATATCTCAATTACCTGTCTCTTTTTCCTACCCAGCGCTAACCTTATCTCAAATAGTCAGGAGAAGTGGCTCATTTTTATCTTTTTAACTTTTTGAATGTCGATACAGGTACGTGGCATTCACCATTCTCCGTTATGCATTTTTTTAATTTCTGATGGAGGATTAATCATGCTAGTTGCACGTCTATTTTTATTGCTCGCCATCGTTGCCGAAGTGGCTGGCACCAGCACTATGTCTCTTATCGGACAAGGGCACGGGTGGTGGGGCTACATCGTAATGTATGTGCTGATCGCAATCTCTTACTACTTTCTCGCGTTTGCCGCGAAGAAAATATCTATCGGTGTGGCATACGCTGTCTGGGAAGGGTTAGGTATCTCGTTGATCACCGTGGTGTCGATCATCGCCTTTGATGCCAACTTAAACCATCAAGAGTTGTTTGGTTTGATGTTAGCCGTTGTTGGCATTGTGTGTGTGACCTTAGGGGAATCACATGGTCAACCTAACGCCAAGAAAAATGCCGATAAACCGGCAAAAGAACGTTCATTTTCTACTAGTACAAGGTGCGAATCATGAGTCAATTTTTTACGATGTCATTTGGATTTGTCGTGATGGCTGCCTTGGTCGATATCATGGCCAATATGGCGCTGACACGCTCAAAAGGTTTTAAATATAAAGGCTGGGGCATTGCGGCGATTGTGTTGGTACTGACAGCATTCACGCTGTTGGCACAAGCGGTGAAAGAGATCGACTTAGCCATTGCTTATGCCTCTTGGGGTGCGATCGGTATCTTGGGTACCGCAGTGGGTGGAGCCTTGCTGTTTAAGCAGAAACTCAAGCCAATCGGCTGGTTTGGTATCTTTGTGGTGATTGCTGCCGTCGTGGTGATGAAGACCGCTTGATGTAATTTAATGAATGCTAGATATCGTCATTCTGAGTAGCAAGAGACGAGTGTGATTCAGAATCTACCAACAAAAAGTGCTGTGGAAGAGGGGTTTTCTCTGGCTTCACAGCACCTTGATATTAGATTCCTGATCTCGCCTAGGCTCGTCGGAATGACGGACTCATTCATTTTTAAAAAGAACAGAGGCCAATCCTAAAGTTCGTCATTTTGAACAGCAAGAGACGAGCGTGATTCAGAATCTACCAACAAAAAGTGCTGTGGAAGAGGGGTTTTCTCTGGCTTCACAGCATTTTGCTATTAGATTCCTGATCTCGCCTAGGCTCGTCGGAATGACGGATTCATTTTTTAGAAAGAACCGTGATCAACCCCCAAAGTTTGTCATTCTGAACAGCGAAGGACGAGCAAGATTCAGAATCTACCAACAAAAAGTACTGTAGCAGAGGTGCTTTCTCTGGTTTCACAGCATTTTGCTATTAGGTTCCTGATCTCGCCTAGGCTCGTCGGAATGACGGATTCACTTTTTTAGAAAGAGCAGTGACCAATCCTAAAGCTTGTCATTCTGGACAGCGAGGGACGAGCGTGATTCAGAATCTACCAACAAAAAGTGCTGTGGTAGAGGGGGGGGCTCTGGCTTCACAGCGCGTTGATAGTGGATTCCTGATCTCGCTTAGGCTCGTCGGAATGACGGATTCATTCGTTTTTAGAAAGAGCGGTGGCCAATCTCAAAACTCGTCATTCTGAACAGCGAGGGACGAGTGTGATTCAGAATCTACCAACAAAAAGTGCTGTGGGAGAGGGGTTTTCTCTGACGTCATAGCATGTCGATATTAGATTCCTGATCCTGCTGAGGCTCGTCGGAATGACGGATTCATTCGTTTTTTAGAAAGAACTGAGGCCAATCCCAAAGCTTGCCATTTTGAAAAGCGAGGGATGAGCGTGATTCAGAATCTACCAACAAACAGTGCTGTGGCAGAAGTGTTTTTTCTGGCTTCACAGCACGTTGATAGTGGATTCCTGATCTCGCCTAGGCTCGTCGGAATGACGGATTCATTCGTTTTTTAGAAAGAACTGAGGCTAATCCCAAAGCTCGTCATTCTGAACAGCGAGGGACGAGCGTGATTCAGAATCTACCAACAAAAAGTGCAGTGGCAGAGGAGTTTTCTCTAGCTTCACAACACGTTGATAGTAGATTCCTGATCTCGCCTAGGCTCGTCGGAATGACGAGGTCTTTCTTCTCGCCTTAAACAATAAAGCTTGCGCCTTCTTCTGCACTCGATACGTTTTGGCGGATCACGCTAAACAAGCCTCGTCCCCAAGTTTGTTGGGTCGATTCGGTATCGAAATGAATCAACTCGCGACCAGTGGTGTCGCTTAAGTTGTTCAGTTCGCCCGTTTGGCAATCAAGGCGAATCAAATCACCGTTGCGCACTAAACCAATCGCGCCACCACGAATGGCTTCTGGAGAAACGTGAATCGCAGACGGAATTTTACCGGATGCACCAGATAAACGACCGTCCGTCACTAGCGCGACTTTAAAGCCCGCTTTTTGCACGTTCCCTAAAATTGGCATCAGCTTGTGCAGTTCAGGCATGCCATTTGCCGCTGGGCCGTTGTGTGTGACCACAACGATGCAGTCTTTGTTCAGCTCGCCACGTTTGTACGCGGCCTCCACTTCGTGTTGGCATTGGAATACGATCGCAGGTGCCACAATCACGCGTTGCTCTTCTTTCACCGCAGACACTTTCACCACGGCTTTGCCCAAGTTACCGTGAAGTACGCGAGTGCCGCCGGTGTTTTGGAAAGTGGCGTCTGGTTTGGCGATCACGTCACCGTCTTGGCTGCCTTGGCACGGCGTCCAAGTCAGTTGGCCATCGACAAGGCTCGGCAGCGTCATTTGGTCTTCAAATTCACCAAACACGGGTTTCACATCGCGATGCAAAAGCTCGGATTGGTTCAATCGGTGCAATAACGCGGGCACGCCCCCCGCGTCTTGGAACGCGTTCATATCGGCTGGGCCGTTCGGGTAAACGCGAGCTAACAAAGGAACCACATCCGACAGATCGCTGATGTCTTGCCACGTGAGCAAGATGCCAGCAGCACGCGCCACGGCGATCATATGAATGGTGTGATTGGTACTGCCGCCAGATGCGAGTAGAGCGATGATGCCGTTGACCAAGCTCTTTTCTGTGACCACTTCTGCCAACGGACGGAAGTGTGCAGAACCCGCCGTCATTGAGGCGATTTTCAGAGCCGCGTGATCGGTTAACGCTTTACGCAGTTGGGTATGGGGATGGATGAATGCCGAACCTGGCAGCATCAAGCCCATGGCTTCGAACACCAACTGGTTGGTGTTGGCTGTGCCGTAAAACGTACACGTCCCCGCAGAGTGGTAAGCGCGACACTCCATATCCAGCAGAGCGTCTTTGCCGACTTCACCCGCTGCGTATTTTTGGCGCACGTCGACTTTCTCTTCGTTGCTGATGCCCGTAGCCATCAGACCCGCTGGTACAAACGCAGTCGGCAGGTGCGCGTAAGACAGTGCGCCCATCAGTTGCCCCGGTGCGATTTTGTCACAGATGCCAAGCAGTAATGTGGCATCAAAGACATTGTGACTCAAAGACAACGCCGTTGATTGCGCAATTAAGTCACGCGAAAACAGCGACATATCCATGCCTGCTTGACCTTGAGTCACCCCATCGCACATCGCTGGCACACAACCTGCGACTTGCGCCGTATGGCCGTAGTCCGCCAGCACTTTTTTGATTTGTGCTGGGTAGTCTTGGTACGGCTGGTGGGCGCTCAACATGTCGTTGTAGGCGCTGATCAGCGCGACATTGGCATGAGTAAAATCGAGAATATTTTTCTTTTCAGAAGAGCAAGAAGCGGCGACTGCATGGGCTAAGTTACCACAAGATAAACCAACACGGCCTTTGCCAGCTTCGGCTTGCACTTCGGTGCGAGCAAGAAAGGCAGCGCGCGCTTCACGGCTGCGCTCGGTCAAACGTTGTGTAACCTCAAGAACAACAGAGTGAGTCATTACGCCACCTCGATAGCTTGCATTTTGATTAGCTCAGTAGCAGAGCGTTCCACCACGTCGCTGATGTCTCCGTCGATACTGACGATCAGAGTTTGAGGCTCGTTGTCTGGGCGCTCTAGTGTCTCGAATTGGCTCTTCACCATGTTTTCTTTCATGAAGTGGCCTTTGCGCATACGCATGCGATTAAGGATCAACTCCATATCGCCATCAAGGAACAGGAAGGTCACGTTGTTGTTGCCTTCGCGGATCTGATCGCGGTAAATCTTTTTCAGTGCTGAACAGACAATGATGCCGTGTTCGTTTTTGCTTTCTAGGCTGTACGCCGCATCACGAATGCGTTCTAGCCATGGCTTGCGATCATCATCGTTCAGAGGCTGGCCCGAAGCCATTTTCTGAATGTTCGCTCGTGGATGAAGATCATCACCATCAATGAATTTACGCCCTAGCTTTTTCGCTAGATGCTCACCAATTGTGCTTTTACCACTAGCACAAACGCCCATAACGATGACACTACTACCAGCCATAACTTATCCTCATAACCAAATTTGCGCGTGATCTCAATTTTTGAATTCACTTTAAAATATGGGTTTATCTTATTCATGTTATCGGTAACATGTTACCGGTAACTGAAATAAATGTGAACCATAACACAAACAATAATTCTTAAAGGTGAACCTATGGAGCAATTAACCCAAGCCCCAGATCCTACGTTCCTACTGACGATTGCAGGCCTTGCCATTGCAGCGTTACTCGTTCTGATCATTAAACTGAAAGTCCATGCTTTTGCTTCCCTTACTATGGTGAGTTTAGGTACGGCAATCGCCACTGGCGTTCCTTCAGAGAAAGTCGTATCGACCATGATGGGCGGCTTCGGCGGCACGCTGGCTTCCGTGGCATTGCTGGTTGGTCTTGGTGCGATGATCGGTAAAATTCTTGAAGTGACTGGCGGTGCGAAAGTGCTGGCAGACACTTTGATTGGTCGCTTTGGTAAAGAGCGCGCACCATTTGCTTTGGGCGTCGCTTCATTACTGTTTGGCTTCCCAATCTTCTTCGATGCTGGCCTTGTAGTGATGATGCCAATCATCCTAAGTGTGGCGGCTCGTTTTGGTGGCTCACCAATTAAATACGCGTTGCCTGCAGCTGGTGCTTTTGCGGTTATGCACGCGTTTGTTCCACCACACCCAGGTCCGGTTGCAGCGGCAGAATTCCTTGGTGCAAACATCGGTCTGTTATTGGTGGTGGGTATTCTGGTGGCTATTCCAACTTGGTACCTTGGCGCTTACCTATTTGGTTTGTACGCGGGCAAAAAATTCGATATCCCACTATCTAAAGCCTTCTTTAATGGCGAAGCGATGGTGGATGAGCGCAACGCACCAAAATTTGGCACGGTTATGACCATCCTTGTGCTGCCAGTCCTGCTAATCTGTTTGGATACGGTACTGAACACACTGGCGGTTGCGGGTGTGATTGATGGCAAAACGGCACTGGTTGAGTTCCTACGTATGCTAGGTAAAACTCCAGTCGCGTTGCTGATTACTTTGATTGTCTGTCTGGCTGTGTTTGCCAAAGACTACGGCATGGCAAAACTAGAAAAATTGTGTGGTGAGTCATTGGCTCCAATCTGTGGCGTTATCCTAGTAACGGGTGCTGGTGGCATGTTTGGCGGCGTACTGCGTTCAAGTGGTATCGGTGATGCACTGGCTGACGTTCTTACAGACACAGGTATGCCTGTGATTGTGGCGGCGTTTGTGATTTCAACTTGTCTGCGTGTTGCTCAAGGCTCGGCAACCGTAGCGCTAACCACTACGGCGGCTCTTATCGCGCCAGTTGTGGCAGCATCAACAGGTTTGAGTGAACTCGACCTTTGCTTTATCGTAATCGCGATTGCGGGTGGTGCAACGGTACTGTCTCACTTCAATGACTCTGGTTTCTGGTTGGTATCTCGTCTGCTTGAGATGGATGAGAAAACCACATTAAAAACTTGGACGGTAATGGAAACGTTACTTGGCAGTATCGCGTTTATTATCGTCGCAACATTAAGCTTTATTCTTTAGAGGTTCCCCATGACAACACTTGAACAACGATTAAGAGAAATCAAAATCGTCCCAGTTATCGCAATCAACGACGTAGCACACGCTCTGCCACTGGCAAAAGTGTTGGTAGAAAACGGTTTACCATGTGCGGAAGTGACATTCCGCACCGAAGCTGCGGCGGAGTCGATTCGCATCATGCGTGAAGCGTACCCAGAATTGTTGATTGGCGCGGGCACCGTTCTGACCACAGAACAAGTGGACATCGCGATCGAAGCGGGCGTGGACTTTATCGTTAGCCCAGGCTTCAACCCAACCACAGTGAAATACTGTCAGCAACGTGGCGTGACTATCGTACCGGGTGTAAACAACCCAAGCTTGGTTGAGCAAGCGATGGAAATGGGTCTGCGTACGTTGAAGTTCTTCCCTGCTGAGCCATCAGGCGGCGTAAGCATGCTGAAAGCACTCACGGCGGTTTACCCAGTTGAATTCATGCCAACAGGTGGCGTAAGCCCATCCAACGTGGAAGATTACCTAGCGCTGAAATCGGTTGTAGCTTGTGGCGGTACGTGGATGGTGCCAACCGCAATGATGGACAACGGCGATTGGGAAGGCATTGCTGAATTGGTTCGCGCAGTTAAGTAAAACGCACAAACGGCTCCGAAATGCCCCCGAACGTTGGGGAACGTGATACGAAAAAGGGTCATCAAGTAACTTGATGACCCTTTTTCTTTTTGGGATGAAACGGCTTTAGAAGTGATGCTTCATAAAGCGCTTAATAAAGCGAATGAAATCGGCTTCGGCTAGCTTCGCGCACTTCAATGTTTGGGCGTGAGACAATTCTACATCTCCCAAGCCTTCTGCCATGTTGGTGATCGCACATACTGCCAATACGGGTAAGCCGCAATGCGCCGCAGAAATCACTTCTGGCACGACCGACATGCCCACGACATCACCACCGATGATTTGCATCATGCGGATTTCGGCTGCGGTCTCAAAGTTGGGGCCTGTGTAAGAGACAAACACACCTTCATTCAGGTGAATACCATTGGCTTTGCCGACTTCAAACGCTTCTGCACGTAGGTCTTTGTCGTACGCATTGGCGAGGCTGAAGAACCTCGGGCCGTACTCTTCATCATTCGGACCGATCATTGGCGATTCAGGCATGGTATTGATGTGGTCATGAAATACCACCAGAGAACCGACGTCGATGCGTTCAGGGCGAAGTGAGCCTGCCGCGTTGGTGACGAGCAGAAACTCACAGCCCAGCTTTTTAAAGGTGCGCACGGGCGTGGTCATGACCTTCATTGAGCCGTGTTCGTAGTAGTGACCGCGACCTTTCATGCACACTACGTCTACGCCGCCCATGGTACCAAGCACCAACTCACCAGAGTGGCCTTGCACGGTACTAACCGGAAAGCCTTCGAGCTCTTCGTATGGAATGACCACTTTGTCTTGTAGTTCGTCTGCCAATACGCCTAAGCCAGAGCCTAAAATAAACGCCGCTTTAGGTTGGAAGTTTGGTTTGCGTTCGCGAATGGTTTGTAGCGCGCCGATTACTGGATCGTGATTCATGTTAGTCACCTTCTGGTTGTGTGTTGATTCCATTGTGTGACTTTCTGCGCTGGTTATCTTTGCTTTATTCGCTACTATCATCCTTAAAAAGAGGATGATGAAATTCGCTAGGACTCAATGCATGAAGTCAGAACCATTTGAGCGCGTGACGCTGAAGATGCTGCGTTACTTTTACGAGGTCGCACAAACCAAGCATTTCACTAAGGCGGCTGAGAATCTCAATATCACCAATTCGCCGTTGAGCAATCGCATCAAAGAGTTGGAAGAGGTGCTTAACGTCAAACTGTTTGAGCGCGATTCAAGAAATGTCATGCTGACGGAGGCCGGGCGATTGTTGGAGTCCAAATGCCAACTGATTTTTCAGACCTTGGATGTCTCGCTCAATCAAGTGCAGCAAGTGGGGTTGAACCAGAGAAATATCCTGCGAGTTGGTGTGGTAAGTAGCGCATTTTGGGGCGGATTTGATCGTCTGTTACAGCGCTTCCATGCTGAGCATGACACTTATCACGCCGACATTTTTGACCTTAACCCAGAGACGCAAAAGAAGCATCTGAGCGAGAAGAAAATCGATGTGGGCATTGTGCGTTTTGCTGATGCACTCAACATTTATCCGTATCAGTCGGTATCTTTGGGCAAAGATGTGTTTGTGGTGGCGGTGTCGGAGCAACATGAGTTAGCCAGCAAATCTTTGCTGCGGCTCCAAGATTTAAAGACGTGTGAGTTTGCGTTTATGAGTTTGGCGAATTCTGCCTCGGCAAACTTCATCATCAATGCCTGTCTGCAAGAAGGCTTTTCACCCCATATTGGCAAACAAGTGGTGGAGCCAAGCACCTTGATGGCATATGTAGCAAACAGCAATACCGTGACGTTGGTTCCGTCGACGTTTTCTCAGCATCATTGGCATGGGATTCGTTTTATCAAGCTGAAAGAGTCACTGCGTGCAGACTTGTGTCTGATTCATGATGGTAAGCAAGAGAGTGCTATTAAAGCCGAGTTTATTCGCACATTATTAGAGAATGCGAGTTAAGCATGGGATAACAAAAAAAGGTCATCCTAAGATGACCTTTTCAAATGATTCACTGAAATCAGCAATGCGATTAGAGCGTAATTAACGCATCGTTACGAACTCTTCAGAGCCCGTTGGGTGGATAGCCACAACAGAGTCGAAGTCTGCTTTGGTTGCGCCCATCTTCATTGCTACGCCGAAGCCTTGGATCATTTCATCTACCGTGAAACCGATGCCGTGTAGGCCAACAACCGTTTCTTCTTCGCCCGCACATACAAGCTTCATCTTACATGGTTGACGGTGCTTAGTAACAGCGGTGTACATCGCAGTAAAGCCAGATGTGTAGACTTTGATGTTGTCTTTGCCGTACTTCTCTTCTGCTTCTTGCGTTGTAAGACCGATAGTGCCGATTGGTGGGTGGCTAAATACCACAGTTGGTACCAAATCGTAGTCCATCTTCGCGTTTGGTTTGTTGTTGAACAAACGCTCAGAAAGTTGACGACCCGCTTTCACTGCTACTGGCGTTAGCTCGATACCGCCTTCCATGATGTCACCCACACAGTAGATGCCTTTCACGTTGGTTTCTTGGTATTCGTCTACCTTGATGTAGCCTTTTTCGTTCGTTGCCACACCGGTTGACGCTAGGTTGATTGCGTCTGTCGCAGGGTGACGACCGATTGCCCAAATCAGTTGGTCAACGTTTTGGCTTTCACCGTTTTCTAGGTGCAGAGTTAGGCTGCCATCGGCTTCTTTTACCACTTCTTTTGGTACAGAGTGGGTGTGCAGTTTTGGACCTTCTGCGTCCATCACTTCAACCAACGTATCGATGATCATTGGATCGAAGCTACGCAGTGGTGACTCTTTACGTACGAACAGGTGCGTTTCTGTACCTAGCGCGTGCAGTACGCCAGCAATTTCAACTGCGATGTAGCCAGCGCCCACAACCGCAACGCGTTTTGGTTGCTCTGCTAGGTCGAAGAAGCCGTTTGAATCGATGCCGTATTCAGCGCCTGGAATGTTTGGAATAGTAGGACGACCACCAACCGCGATCAGGATGTGATCTGCTGTGTAGTGTTCACCGTTTACTTCGACAGTTTTTTCGTCAACAAACTTAGCAAAGCCTTTAATCACGTTTACTTTATTGTTGCCAAGAACGCGATCGTAAGATTGGTGAATACGACCAATGTACGCCTGACGGCTCTCAACCAGTTTGCTCCAGTCGAAACCTTTCACGTCGACATCAAAACCGTAATCTTCTGCGTACAGGTTCATTGCTTCTGCGATTTGCGCGCCATGCCACATCACTTTTTTCGGTACACAACCTACGTTTACACAGGTACCGCCAAGGTCTTGAGCTTCGATTAGCGCAACTTTCGCGCCGTACATCGCCGCGCGGTTTGCAGATGCGATGCCGCCACTGCCGCCACCGATACAGATATAGTCAAAATGAGTCGCCATTACTTTCTCCAAGAGCTTATAAATTTTATCTGGTACATAGATAGATTGGGATGACCTTGCCCGAACTCAATGCCACCGTTATCCCACTATCATAAATCGAATTCGACTAATTCCTAAATGGGAAAAAGCGACAATACTTATGACAAATAGCGATGAGAGGCACAAAAAGAAGAATAAGCACGATTGGAGGGAGAAGGTGAGAGCATAAAAAAGCGCAACGAGAATATCGTTGCGCTTGAAGATATCAGTACTGAAGTGCTTACTCTGGCACAATCCAGTCCACTTTCCAGTGGCCAGTTGCTGGTGCGATCGCGTCTTGCAGGAATGGCAGAATCTCTTTCATCTGGCTTTCCAGTTTCCAGGGCGGGTTAATCACAATCATGCCGGATGCCGTCATGCCGCGCTCGTTGGTATCTGGTGCAACACCTAACTCGATTTGCAGAATTTTACGAATGCCCAGTGCTTCCAAGCCTTCGATCATATCTTCGATGTCGTGGCGGTTTACCACTGGGTACCAAATCGCGTAGATACCGGTTGCCCAACGTTTATGGCTCTGATGAATCGCTCGCACCACATCGCGGTACTCTTTCGCGAGTTCGTATGGTGGGTCAATCAGCACCAAACCACGACGCTCTTGTGGCGGTAAGCTTGCTTTGAGGCGTTGGAATCCGTCTTCTTTGAAGATGCTCACTTGGCGATCACGATGGAATTCTTGCTCTAACAATGGGTGATCGGCCGGGTGCAACTCGGTCAGCACCATGCGATCTTGTGGGCGGATTTGCGCGCGCGCCACACGTGGTGAGCCTGGGTAGTAACGCAGCTTCTCGCCATTGTTGAGCACTTTAATGGCATCGATGTAGCTTTTGATGTCTTCAGGAATGCTTGGGTTATCCCAAATACGTGCGATGCCTTGTTTGTATTCGCCCGTTTTTTCAGACCATTCGTGAGTCAGATCGTAACGGCCCACACCCGAGTGGGTATCGTGATAAACGAATGGCTTATCTTTTTGTTTCAGCGCATCAAGAATGAGGCTTTGAACGATGTGTTTGACCACGTCGGCATGGTTGCCAGCGTGGAAGCTGTGGCGGTAACTTAACAAATTAAACTCTCGAAACACTCTTTGGCTGAGTGTGGTCTGTGATTCTCACTCTATGGCGGTATTATACTCAAGTAACTTAAAGATGTAGAACTTCCAATCAAATCTGTTCCTCTGATAAGGGGACGCTATTGAAATTTCTTTAAGTCACCCACACTTACTATTGGTAATCGAATTGAACTAGGTGAGTTTCTCGCACTCAAAAGGGTGTGAAATTTCATTTAGGTATAACAAGACTCAAGGACAGAGTAGCGCTGGTTGACTATATGATGGTCATCGCGGCATAGAGAAAGGGAACGGAGCTCCCCCAATCCATGTTGCTGGCTCGTCTGTACATTGAGTTGGCCTATCTACACAAAATAGACAGGCAATCACAGAGTCAAAACACAAAAGGAATTATTCATGTCTAATCCTCTTCTGACGTTTACGGACCTACCTCCGTTTTCTCAAATTAAACCAGAACACATCAAGCCTGCCGTTGAGCAAGCGATTGCTGACTGCCGAGCAAAAATCGATGAAGTTCTACAAGACAACGCTCACCCAACTTGGGACAGTGTGATTGCGCCAATTGAAGAAGCGGATGATCGCTTAAGCCGCATCTGGTCGCCAGTGGGTCACATGAACTCGGTAGTGAACAGCGAAGAGCTACGTGAAGCTTACGAAAGTTGCCTACCAATTTTGTCAGAGTACGGCACTTGGGTTGGTCAGCACAAAGGGTTGTACGAAGCGTACAAAACCATCAAAGCGAGCGAAGAATTTGCAACGTTAACTCGTGCCCAGCAGAAAACCATCACTGATGCACTGCGTGATTTCGAGTTATCAGGCATTGGTTTGCCATCCGATGAGCAGCACCGTTACGGCGAGATCAGCAAACGTATGTCTGAGCTGAGCTCTAAATTCTCTAACAATGTGCTGGATGCCACCATGGGTTGGACCAAGCACATCACAGACGAGAAAGACCTAGCAGGTATGCCAGAATCGGCGCTGGCAGCAGCGAAAGCTGCCGCAGAAGCAAAAGAGTTAGATGGTTACCTCATTACGCTAGATATCCCATCTTACCTACCTGTCATGACGTACTGCGATAACCAAGAGTTGCGTAAAGAAGTGTACGAAGCGTACGTGACGCGCGCTTCTGATCGAGGTCCAAACGCAGGCAAATGGGATAACTCAGAAATCATTACTGAGCAGCTAAAACTGCGCCATGAAATTTCACGTATGCTAGGTTTCAATACTTACAGTGAAAAGTCGTTAGCAACAAAGATGGCTGAAACGCCGGATCAAGTGCTGGGCTTCCTGAATGACCTAGCGACACGAGCGAAACCGCAAGGTGAACGTGAAGTCGAAGAGTTACGTCAGTTTGCGAAAAGTGAGTTTGGTGTTGAAGAGCTGAACGTTTGGGATATCGCTTACTACAGCGAGAAACAAAAGCAGCACCTGTTCCAAATTTCGGATGAAGAACTGCGCCCATACTTCCCAGAGTCAAAAGTCGTGAGCGGTCTGTTTGAAGTGCTAAACCGCGTGTTTGGCATGACCGTTACTGAGCGCGAAGGCGTAGACACTTGGCATGAGTCCGTGCGCTTTTTCGATATCTTTGATGCTGAAGGCACACTCCGTGGCAGTTTCTACCTAGATCTCTACGCTCGTGAACACAAACGTGGCGGCGCGTGGATGGATGATTGTCGTGGTCGTCGCGTTACGCTATCTGGCGAGCTGCAAACGCCGGTTGCGTATCTAACGTGTAACTTCAACCGTCCAGTGGGCGACAAACCAGCACTGTTCACGCACGATGAAGTCGTGACGCTATTCCATGAGTTTGGTCATGGAATCCACCACATGTTGACGCAAGTTGATACAGGTGCTGTTTCAGGTATTAATGGCGTGCCTTGGGATGCGGTTGAGCTACCAAGTCAGTTCCTAGAAAACTGGTGTTGGGAAGAGGACGCGCTGGCGTTCATTTCTGGTCACTATGAGACAGGTGAGCCGCTACCGAAAGCGATGCTAGACAAAATGCTCGCAGCGAAAAACTTCCAATCTGCGATGGGTATTTTGCGTCAGCTAGAATTCGGCTTGTTCGACTTCACGCTTCACACCGAATATGACCCTGAAGTGGGTGCGCGTGTACTGGAAACTCTGGCGAAAGTGAAAGAGAAAGTCGCGGTAGTTCCTGCGGTTGAGTGGGCGCGTTTCTCACACAGCTTCGGCCATATTTTTGCTGGTGGCTACAGTGCGGGTTACTACAGCTACCTGTGGGCTGAAGTGCTGTCGTCAGACGCGTATTCTCGCTTTGAAGAAGAAGGCATCTTCAACAAAGAGACGGGTCTAAGCTTCCTGAACAACATCCTAGAAATGGGGGGCAGTGAAGAGCCAATGGAGCTGTTTAAGCGCTTCCGTGGCCGCGAGCCACAAATCGATGCACTGTTGCGCCATTCGGGTATTGCGGCGTAAATTGAGCAAAAAACATCAAGGCCAACCGTTCGGTTGGCCTTTTTTGTACAGTTTTTATAAAAAATTTTACGGATTTACGTTTCGGTTGATCGGGTTCTGCAACGATATCAATGTCTCCGTGGACTGAACCTCATCAATGGCTTGCAGCTTGTCGATCAGTACAAATTGCAGCTCTTCAATCGATTTGCACATCAATTTGACGAATATGTTATACGCGCCCGTGGTGTAGTAAGCTTCAACGACTTCGTCGAGCGCGTTGAGTTTTTCTAACGCGGAGTGGTAATCACGAGCTGCATTGAGGTTAATACCAATAAAGCAGCACACATCGTAGCCAAGCTTTTTAGTATTGATGATCACCTCCGTTCCTTCGATGATGTCAGCCGACTTCATCTTCTCGATACGCACATGGATAGTGGCAGGGCTGACATCGAACTGCTTTGCCATTTCTGCGTAGGGCGTTCTGGCGTCAGCCATCAGTGTTTTTAATATTGCGCGGTCAAGGTCGTCGAGTTTCGGCAGGCTCGCATTCATACTATGATTTCCGTTAGGGATAGAGTTTTACCTCCCTTTTATACTCATAGCGGATAGGATTCACAAGGTTTGGCAGGAGTAACTGCGGGTTAACTCCGAGCTATGGAGATAATGTGCAGCGTTTTCTGGTTATTGCCGCGCTATGTTGGAGCGCGTTTGCTACGGCCTCAGATCCGAAGGTGTTGGTCGTGCACTCCTATCATCAGGGTTTTTTCTGGACGGACTCCATACAGCGAGGCATCGAGCAACAGCTGGGCGATCGAGCGCTGGACATGCGTGTGCTCTATCTAGACTCGAAACGTAACCAGAGTGAGCAGTTTTTTGCACAACTAAAATCCTTATATCTTACGAAATTACGCAAAGAGCGATTCGATGCCATTTTAGTGAGCGATAACAATGCGCTTGAACTCATGCAGCGTTTAGCCCCAATCATCAAAGACACCCCAGTTATATTTAACGGCATTAATAACTACCATCCTTCTTTACATCGTTCTCTGAATGCAACCGGAGTCATGGAAGATGTCGATTTGGAAGCGAATCTCGCTCTTATTGAGCGCTTACATCCGAACTACACACAAGTTCTCATCGTCAGTGACCACTCGGTGACCGGTGAGGTGTTGCGTTATCAAATCGACAATTTTGTCCTCAAGTTCCCGCAATATCGAGACAAAATCGTACAACTTGTCCCAGACAGCATCATCGATCTAAAACAACAAGTCGCAAAACTGAGTTCCGATAAAGTCGTCTTGTTCTGGACCTATTACCGAGATAAACAAGGTATGGTTGGCAGCGAGCGTGACTGGGTTGGTGTCAACAAAGTCTCAAACGCGCCGCTGTTTATGGTGCATGACATTGGTTTGGGTCATGGCGCAGTTGGAGGGGTTATTCAAAGTGGTTATCGGCATGGTATTGAGAGTGCAGAGATGCTTGAATTCGTTTTGGATAACCCTGATCAGCCTCTGCCTGCCGTGAAAAAAAGTGATTCTGAAATAAAGCTCGATTACCAAGCGGTAGCGCGTTGGGGATTGGGGGCTGAACAAGAGGTTTCTGCGGTATTTTTTAATAAGCCAATGAAGCTTTCTGAACGTTTTGCCAAGGAAATTCGCCTGTTTGGTAGTCTGTTTGTGGTGATGTCGGTGGTCATTTTGCTGATGGGTTATTATTTACAGCGGATGCGTCGCAGTGAGAGCGCTGCGCGAGAAAGCCAGGCTATTCTAGAATCGATTTTCGATCAGAGCATGCAGTATATGGGCATTTTGGATGCCAACGGTGTGCTTAAATCGGGCAACGATCACCTTCAATCCTTACTTTATCACCAAGGACTGCGTTTAGACCGACCACTTTGGTTTCATCCCAACTGGAGTGAGAAAGCCCAAGCGCTGCTAGAGGAGTATTTCCATGCGCCTCACCATCAAGTGTCGACGTTTGAAGCTGAAATTTGGAGTAAAGAACACGGCGCCTTGGTGTTAGAAGTTTCGCTCAAGCCTTTTTCTCAGCAAGTAGGGAATCATAAGCAATACTTGTTTGAAGCGCGCGATATTACCAGTCGTAAATTGATGGAGGACAAGCTCTACCAACGTGAGTCAACCCTACGCAACTATTATGAGCAGCAGCCCGTGATGATGGTGACGCTTGATAGTAATAACCGAATTCAAGAAGTGAATCGATTTGCTCAACTACTTCTTGGCTACAAACCGATGGACATGCTCGGACATCGCCTGAGGGAGTTCTATTTTGATGACAAAGTGCTGTTCCCTCGCCAAGTGTTATTGCAACCCAACCAGCAAGTGCATGGTGTTTGGCGACGTGAAGTCGAGTATCGTCATGCAAATGGTCATCGTGTTTGGGTGCGCGAGAATATTCGTCCGCTGAGTGAATCTGAGCAACTGCTGATTGTGGGCGAAGATATTACCGAAACCAAACTGCTCTCCGAGAAATTGGAATACCAAGCTCGCTATGACTTACTGACGGGGACTTACAACAGAAACCATTTTGAACTAGAGCTTAAGACCGCACTGTGCGAAGTGGACAGCCATCGTCGAGTCCACGCCATGTTGTACCTCGACTTAGATCAACTAAAAGTCCTCAATGATACGGTTGGGCATGATGCAGGTGATGCGGCGATTCAATTCTGCGCAAGTATGCTGGAAGGCGTTCTGCCGTACAATTCCATCTTGGCTCGAATGGGAGGCGATGAGTTTGCGGTGTTACTCAAAGACTGTGACGAATATGGCGCCATCAATATTGCCAAACTGATCATCTCGACACTAAGCGAACACCTCTTTATTTGGGAAGACACACGCCTGTTCATCAGTTGCTCAATTGGTATCCGTATCATCGATCATACCGCTGATACGCCACAAATGGTGCACGCTCAAGCAGACTCTGCTTGTCACGCCGCTAAAGAGCAAGGCCGTAACCGCTATAATCTATTCAGCTTAGATAACGAAGAGTTGCAGCGTCGTCAGATGGAAATGCAGAGCGTCAATTTGGTGCATGAGGCATTGTCGAATCAACGTTTAGAACTGTTTGCTCAACCGATAAAAAGCTTACAAAAGCACGAGACTCAAATGTATTTTGAGATTTTGGTGCGTATTCGCAATGGGTACGGTGATTATGTTTCTCCTGCGCTGTTTATCCCTGCTTCCGAGCGCTACAACATTGCCCATTGGATTGATAAGCAGGTTATTACTCAAACACTAGAGTGGTTTGAACAGCGTCCTGAGGTGGTTGAACAGCTTGGTCGCTGTTCGATAAACCTTTCAGGTCAATCTATGGGGAATCAAGAGTTTATTGACTTCTTATTGGAGCGATTGGAAAGTTCGACTCTGCCGTGTGAAAAAATCTGCTTAGAAATCACCGAGACAGCGGCGATGAGCAATCTGGATCAAGCCATTGAGTTGTTTACCAAGCTAAAGTCTTTGGGTTGCATGATTGCATTGGATGATTTCGGATCTGGATTGTCTTCATTTGGTTACTTAAAGAAACTTCCTGTCGATATCGTGAAAATTGATGGTCTTTTCGTGCAAGATATCAACGTAAATGAAATGGACCGCGTGATGGTTCGTTCAATCAATGACTTGGCGAAGCAACTAGGCAAAGTGACGGTGGCGGAGTTTGTCGAAAATGACCAGGTCATGCAGCATTTGATAGACCTCGGTGTGGACTACGGCCAAGGCTACGGTATTGGCCATCCTAAGCCGCTTTCTGAGCTAGTGGAGCAACTGACGGCTGTATAACCTCTGCGTAGCAAGCTCAACCTAGCATTAATAGGTAACTTAGGTATACACTCAGCGCCAGTTACCTCGATTTTTATTGGAGCCTCCTTTTGCAACTGCAATTGATCTGTGAAAACCCGTCTCAACAATCTCATCTTGATGAACTCGCTGCGCGTTGGCAGCTTTCACACACTGACGATAGCGATTTTGCTTTGGTGCTAACCACCGAGCGTTTGGAGCTACGTAAAGTGGATGAGCCAAAGCTGGGTGCAATCTTTGTGGATTTGATTGGTGGTGCGGTCGGTCATCGTCGCAAGTTCGGTGGTGGTAAAGGCCAGGCAATTGCGAAAGCTGCGGGGTTGAACAAAGGGGCAACGCCAACCGTGTTAGACGGCACGGCAGGTCTTGGTCGTGATGCGTTTGTGCTCGCCTCGCTAGGTTGTAAAGTGCAGATGGTCGAGCGTCATCCAGTCGTAGCGGCTTTGTTAGATGATGGCTTGGATCGAGCGAAACAAGACCCAGAAATCGGCACCTGGGTATCTGAGCGCATGTCGCTAATCCATGCTTCTAGCCATGATGCGCTGGAACAATTGGCGCAAGATAAAGACTTTGTCCAGCCAGATGTGGTGTATCTTGACCCGATGTATCCGCACCCAGAAAATAAAAAGAAGTCGGCGCTCGTGAAAAAAGAAATGCGCGTTTTCCAATCGTTGGTTGGCGCTGATTTGGACGCCGATGGCCTACTAGGACCAGCCATGGCGTTAGCCACAAAGCGTGTAGTAGTTAAGCGCCCGGACTACGCGAATTGGCTGAACGAGCAAAAGCCAAGCATGGCGATTGAAACCAAAAAGAATCGTTTCGACGTCTACGTCAAAGCCTCGATGGCATAACCTCCTGACTCGCAAAAACTTCTCGTCACAGCATTGAACCAAGTGCTGTGACGCTGCCATTCTTTCCTGAACACTATTGATAGTTTTCACTTGCTAATTCGACACTCTGACTGTATATCTAACTAAGAATTATTATTATTTCACTTGTTGTGATGCTGTCGATAATTGGGAAGCTGGAGTAGTCGAATGTCTAAACGCTTATGTAAGATGAACCGCAAACAAATTGCGGCCAACTTGGGTGACATTCACCGTTTGGTCGTCGCACCTAAGTTCGTTTGTCGCTCTTGTGCACGCTCTTCCGCTTCTAAAGACTCATTGTGTAAGCCTGCCGCAATTCCTCCACAAAAATGCCAAGACAAGCCGTTAAACGAGCAACAAGCATGCGGTTTGTTAGCTGAAGCGCTGCCTGCGCAATCCATTTCCGTCACGTCAAAACACAGCGCAGAAAAGGCGGCGATCGTGAAACGTGTGGTCGAGCGAGTGAAAGAGAAGAAACAAGCCGCGAAAGTGGTGACACCAGTGTCGATGGCGGCTCCTGCACTGTTTGATTTGGCCGATAAAAAATCGCTCAAGAAAGCGAAAAAAGCACTGAAAAAGCACTATAAGCAGCAAAAGAAGTTGCTAAAAGTGGCGAAAAAACAACAAAAGTTACTTAAGCGTCAGCGTAAACTGGAAGCGCGTAATGCGAAACTAGAAGTGTTGCTGCCAACGCCACCTAATGCTTTGATGAACGCAATCTCACAAGCCAAAGTGCATTAATCAAATAAAAAAACGCTCTCCAGTCGGAGAGCGTTTTTTATTGTCGAAATGTTTATAGGATTAGCTGCGTTACTTATTGGCGTAGCTCATCTCTACGCGCTTTTTCACCCAGGTTTCGTTAATCCATAGGGATAGCATGATGATCGCACCGCCAATGGCGAGTCGCATGACATCAACATCGCGGTTCCAAATCACAATGTTTACAATCAAGCCCGCCGGAACCAATGCATTGTTCATTACTGCCAGTGCACCTGCGTTCACCATAGTCGCGCCTTTGTTCCAAGCAAAGTAACCAAAACCAGAAGCAATCAACCCAAGGTATGTCAGAATGCCCCATTGTGTTGCAGTGGTAGGTAGTTTGTCGAGGTTACCCATGAGCGCGAAAGCCACGGTTGCTACACAAAGTGCACCTAAGTAGAAGTAGCCAAACACGGTGTGTTGTGGCAAATCGACGGGTTCACTCTCCATGATATATTTGTAGCCCACCTGACCGATGGCAAAGCAGAGGTTTGCTCCTTGTACGACCAAAAAGCCCAGTAGGAAATCTTCATTAATGCCTGCAAATTTAATCCAGGCGGCACCAAATACGGCTATTGCAGCGGTAACTAAGTACCAAGGTGAAAAGCGACCTTTCAAGAAGTCATAGATTAGCGTGACGTAAATGGGTGTGAATACGGTGAACAGCAATACTTCTGGCACGGAAAGGAGCAAAAAAGATTGGTAGTAGAAGCAATACATCAAGCCGAGCTGGAAGCCACCGACGGTCATCAGTTTCGCGATCAGGGGTTTGCTAACGCCACGGAATTTCAAAAAGGGAATGAAAACCAGGCTCGCCAGTGCCACGCGCATGAACACCGAGAACCAAGAATCAACCTGACCGGCGAGGTAAACGCCGATCAGGCTAAATGAGAATGCCCAAAGTAGGGTAACTGCGGATAGATAAGCCATGGATGAGAATCTTTATCAACAACAAATGTGCCCGCAGTCTAACCAAGTTTTATCGCTGCGCCAATCAGTCTTTTAGCGGTACGACCAGCATATCGACTGGTGAGCAGTTAATCAGCTGTCGAGTCGAAGATAGAATCTTGCTCCAGAAATCTTGGTGATGACCACAAACCACCAAATCAATACTGTAATCTTGAATGGTATCGCACAGCTCATTACTCAAATCGCCACTACCGACTAAAGTATGGGCAATTGGGTATTGCGCATATTCAGCGAAGTTTGCCAATTGTGTGCGCGATGCTTCCATTGCTTGATGTTGCGCTTCTGCCATATTGATATCGATAAGCCCGGTGTAGAGTTCTGCGTAGTTCACGTCGATGTGAATAAAAGAGACTTTCGCATCCAGAGGTTTAGCCAGTGATACGGCTTTCTTAATCAACACTTTACTGTCGTCTGAAAGGTCGACTGCCACAAGTATGTGTTTGTAACTCATATTGCTATCTCCTTGTAAGGTCATAGTTTTAGATTAGCACCAACCCCAAAAAAAATTTGCTGAAGTGATCTCATATCGGTGCCGTAGGTACAAAGTCTTGTCTCAGTAATCATGTTATAGTGGCATTATACCCAAGTGACTTTGATATGCTGAAATAAGCGTAGTGTTACTGACTAGAGTTGAAGTGAAACTTCGCCGTGTCTGCCAGACCAAGCTATTCTCGCAGCGTCATTTATTTCGAGGTTACTTGGGTATATTGCATGCACAATAATAGGAGTTAACATGCTGTCTCAAACTATGGTCGAACAATTGAATGAGCAAATTAACCTAGAATTTTTCTCATCCAATCTATACTTACAAATGAGTGCTTGGTGTGAAGACAAAGGTTTTGAAGGTGCGGCTGAATTTTTACGCGCTCACGCCGTAGAAGAAATGGAGCACATGCAACGCCTATTCACTTACGTGAGTGAAACTGGCTCAATGCCAATCTTAGGCGCTATTGATGCGCCAAAGCATGACTTTGCGAGCCTAGGTGACGTTTTCCGCGAGACATTTGAACATGAGCAAATGATCACGGAAAAAATCAACAAACTGGCGCACGTTGCATTTACTAGCCAAGACTACTCAACGTTTAACTTCCTACAGTGGTACGTGTCAGAACAGCACGAAGAAGAGAAGTTGTTTAAAGGGATTTTAGATAAGATCGAACTGGTAGGTGAAGACGGTAAAGCGTTGTTCTTCATTGACAAAGATCTAGCACAAATGGCGAAAGAAGGTTCATCTTCAATCATGGATGCTCCAGCTGCGTAAACGCGTTTTGGGACGTTGTAAGTAGCGGGTAAAGACGAAGTGTTGGTCGTCTTTTTCTCTTGAGCATTGTTGAAGATGTAGGGAGGAAAAGATGATCAGTGGAGACACAATCTTATTTGCGCTAATGGTGGTAACTGGAGTTAATATGGTCCGGTATCTCACCGCTCTTCGTTCTCTAATTTATATCATGCGTGAAGCGCATCCGCTGTTATATCAGCAAGTTGATGGTAATGGTTTTTTTACTACTCATGGAAATGTCACCAAGCAGGTGAGGTTGTATCACTACATTAAAAGTAAAGAATATCATCATCACCACGATGAAATTTTTACTGGTAAGTGTGAAAGAGTGCGTGAATTGTTTGTTCTATCGACCGCGTTGCTCGGCGTGACGCTACTTGCGGCCTTCATTCTCTAAGAGTCAATAATCCAGAAGTTGTTCTGTCTGAGATTTTGCGGACATACAGAGCGCTTAGAGTTTAAGCGCTTTTCCCTTTCGGTATTTGTCGGTAGAATGTCGCGCCTAGAAAGCAAGGATGTGCAATGTGCACATCCTTTTTTATTTTGATTTGATACCAATCAGTCTAAGAGCTACCGATGAGTAAGAAATTTGATGTTGTTGTAATTGGCGCAGGCGCAGCAGGTTTAATGTGTGCTGCAGAAGCAGGCAAGCGAGGCCGCCGTGTTTTGGTGCTCGATCATGCTAAAAAGCCAGGACGTAAAATCCTTATCTCGGGCGGTGGTCGTTGTAACTTCACTAACTACGACGTTTCAGCTAATCACTATTTGTGTCAAAACCCGCACTTTGTTAAGTCGGCGCTCTCCCAATACACTAACTGGGATTTTATCTCGATGGTGTGTAAACATGGCATTGAGTTCGAAGAGCGTGATCACGGCCAGTTGTTTTGTGTCGAAGCATTTACGGCCAAAGATATCGTGAAGATGTTGTTAGCTGAGTGTGACATGCCGAACATCGAGCAGCGTTACCAATGCGATGTTCATTCGATTGAAAAAATTGATGAAGGCTTTCGTTTGCATGCTGGTACTGAGATTGTCGAATGTGAGTCTTTAGTTATCGCAACAGGTGGCTTGTCGATGCCAAAACTGGGAGCGACACCATTTGGTTATAAAGTCGCGGAACAATTTGGTCTTCGAGTTATCCCAACCACGGCAGGGCTTGTACCATTTACTCTGCATAAAGAAGACAAAGAAGACTTTGCTGAGTTATCTGGTATCGCGGTACCTGCGGAAATTACGGCTGAAGATGGCACCATGTTCAAAGAAGCCCTGTTGTTCACACATCGTGGGTTATCTGGTCCAGCAGTGTTACAGATTTCTTCATTCTGGCGGGCCGGACAAAAGGTGTTGATCAATCTTGTGCCAAACGATGATGTTGCTGAGTTATTAGAACGCAGTCGTGAGAAGCATCCAAATCAGTCACTCAAGAATACGCTTGCCAAAGTGCTGCCTAAGCGTCTGGTTGAAGTCTTAATTGAACGTAAAGAGCTAGTCGATAAACCGCTAAAACAGTTCAATCAAAAGGAGCTTGCGGCGATTGTGGAGCGTCTAGAGCATTGGGATATCGCCCCGAATGGCACTGAAGGCTACCGAACTGCGGAAGTGACACTCGGCGGTGTCGATACTGATCACTTATCCTCGAAAACCATGGAATGCAAAGACATTAAAGGGCTTTATTTTATTGGTGAAGTGATGGATGTGACTGGTTGGCTAGGGGGCTACAATTTTCAGTGGTGCTGGTCGAGCGGTTTTGTTGCGGGTCAGTGGGTTTAATCAAACACCAAACGCAGCCTAACTGCATAAAAGATAAGATACAAAAAGAGCACTGAGTTTTATTCAGTGCTTTTTTTGTATTCCCATAGCGAGTTACTCGTCTTGATACTTTTCGAGTTTGTTATAGAGCGTTTTCACGCTAATGCCTAACTCCTGCGCTGATTCCGTTTTATTGCCTTGATTCTCTTCAAGGGTATTGAGAATGGCGGCTTTTTCTAGCTCTTCTAGTGAAACGCCCGCCGGAACAAGGTCTTCGATGCTGGTGCCTGTTTCCAATGGTGGTGTGTCGAAGATCAGGTGTTCATCTCGGATGGTGTCATCAGCCAAAATAAATGCACGCTCGATCGTGTGTTTGAGCTCACGGACATTACCTGGCCAGTCGTGTGCAGCGATTTTTTGGATCGCAGAGTCAAGAATCGTTTTGGTTTTTGCCTCATTGGCGTTGCGGTGTGCAATAAAGTGCTTGGCCAGACCGACGATATCACCGCCTCGTTCTCGCAGTGGCGGTATCGTTAATGGGAAATGCGATAACCGGAAAAACAGATCTTCACGCAGGAACTGCTCCTCAATGGCGATTTTAGGATCACGGTTTGTAGCAGCAATGATGCGAGTATTAGCGATATGAACTGTATTACTGCCAACTGGGCGATACTCTCCGGTTTCTAGCACCCGCAATAGCTTCACTTGATGCTCGATAGGCATCTCGGTGATTTCATCTAAAAATAGCGTGCCGCCCTCTGCCTGCTTAAATACACCTTGGTGAGTTTTATTTGCTCCGGTAAAAGCGCCTTTCTCATGGCCAAACAGTTCACTATCAACCAATTCAGGGCTAATGGCACCACAGTTAATCGCTATAAAGGGCTGTTGTTTACGCTCACTCGCTAAGTGGATGGTCTGCGCCACCAGTTCTTTGCCTGATCCACTTTCACCGACAATAAGGACGTTGGCTTCTGTTTTAGCAACGCGCCTGATCATACGATAGAGCTGATGCATCGGAGAGGAAGAGCCGACCAAAAGACCAAATTGGTCAAGATCGCTGGTGGACACTTTACGCCCTTGCTCTTGTTTGTGTTGATAGTACTGGCTGACTTCGCTCAGGGTGTCCGTCAGAATGGCAATATCAACGGGCTTTCTGTAGTGAAAAATAGCACCCAAGTTCATCAGCTTATCCAAGTTCTCGTTTGGAGCGCCTGAGCTAATGATGATCAAGTCCATATCGTAGATGTCTTCGATATTAGAAAGACGTTGATAATCTGCACTAGTAAAGTGGGCGACTTCAACAATCGCAACTTCCGGTTTGAGTTGTAGGAAATCTTCAATCCATTGGTCTGCGGCATCGATGTCATGCAGACGAAATTTGTTCAGTTCCTGGCAAGAAGCGATGGCATTTTTAAGTGATGGATCTTGTATTCTTAGAAACAGGCTTGGCATCGACATAGAAATGTCCTCTTTACTATGACAGAAACAATGTACGTGGATTATTCTCACTTCACAAGACAAAATATTGTCAGCATAGATTTAAGGATTTGTTCGGTATTTTTATGTTGTTAGCCCCTTTTTGATATATATCGGTGAGAGCCATCAGTAGATATTTCCTTTTGTTCAGATTTTTATTTTTAAAATAATAATTTTGCTATTAATTGATTCTGGAGAAATAGCCTTTCTGTTTTATCAGGTTATTTCGGCACAAGTGACGGAGGCTTTATCACCGATTAAAAATTACATTTTTTACGTGTAAATAATTCATGCTTATACTTTATTGCTCATCTCATTTTTACCTCTTTCCTTTATTAGTTACTTAAAAACAATGAGTTATAAAGTTGGCACATGGTTTGCTCCTAGGGAAGTGCAACGTCAATAAAGGAGAATTACCATGAATAACATCGCAGCTAAAATTGTACTTACGTCAGTTCTTGCTACTTCATCTACAGCAGTCTTAGCGAGTGATAAATGGGAAAAAGAATCCATGGACGCTTGGCTAGATGGTAAAGCTGAAACCACACTACTGCTAAACAGTAACCTCAACTCTTTTGATATCAATACCGATGTTGAGAATCAGGTCGTTACCCTTTCTGGTTCGGTAAACAATGATCTTGAAAAATCACTTGCCGAAGAGCTTGTTACTGGTCTTGATGGTGTGAAAAAAGTAAACAACGAATTGTCAGTAGTGAATGAAGGCAAGAAAGAAACTGATTCAGAAGCTTTAGCTACACTGACCGATTCTAAAATCACGACTATAGTTAAAACGCGCCTACTAATGGATACCAATGTGAGTGGTACGGATATTGATGTAACGACGGAACGCAAAACGGTAACGTTGGCAGGTAAAGTTAATTCAGATGCGGAGCATGATCTTGCAATTTCAATTGCAAATAACACCAATGACGTAAATAAGGTGATTGATAAGCTAGAAGTGGTTCAATAATAGCGAGCCGAGTGATTTAACCCACTTTTATTAGGAGGTAACACTATGGTTCGTTGGATGTTTATTTTTCTGGCACTGGCACTAATTTCTGCACTATTAGGCTTTACCGGTATTGCAGGAGCTGCTGCCTCTATCGCGCAAGTGATATTTTACCTATTCCTATTGTCATTAATTGTATCAATAGTGATTGTTCTGCTGGGAAGAAAAAACGTAAATAGATAGGAGATTTCATGCGACTTACGTCATTTATTTACCGTATCGCCGCAGTATTCGGTTTGGTGTTTGCGTTGGCAGCTTGTAGTGAAGAAGGGCCAATGGAACAGGCCGGCAAAAAGATAGATGAAGCCGCCGAAGAAACCCAAAATGCGATTGAAGATGAATGTGAAAACATTAAAGAAAATCTAAACGCTGAAGACCAAGACTGTTAGCCGAATCAGGTTAGGTTTTTTACGCATAGCTATGTAAGAGAGGGGCGGTCAATCACCGCCCTTCCTTTTGTCCCAATTGTTTACAATCAGATAAGGAGTCAAAGATGAAAAACATATTTGATGTACTGAAAGAGAGTCATGAAAAGCAGCGCCTTTTACTCGATGCTCTGATGGAAACGTCTGGAGATTCCCCTGCTCGTGAAGAGTTTTACCACAACCTTAAAGAGGAACTCGAACAGCACGCAGCGGCAGAAGAGCGATTTTTCTACGCGCCTTTAATAGATAGCGATAAGACCATTGATCTCACTCGCCATGGCATCGCAGAGCATCATGAAATTGATAAAGTGATTGCACAGCTTGATGCAACCGATATGAGCTCGCCAGCGTGGCTCAACCTAATGAAAACCTTGCGTCACAAAGTGTTGCACCATCTTGAGGAAGAAGAGCAGCGTTTCTTCCAGTTAGCCGGTAAGGTAATGACCGATAAGCAGAAAATGAAACTAGCGGATGGTTATGTTGAAGAGATGGCAAGCTAGGTAGAGTGTTGGACCTTTTCGTGCCATTTCGGCACGGGAAGGCACTCAATCAAGGCGTTTACTCAAGTTCATGTATCCAAGCTCAATCCCCCGTGTATTCTAACTTCCACTAAAAAGTGCACTCGCTGAAGGCAAGGAGAGCGAATGTTTATCATCAAATATTATATTCTTGGCGCTCTGATCAGTTTATTGGCCGCTATCTATACGCCTCAAATTATCGTTAGTCTGCTGTTCTTGTGGATATCTCTTTCTTTAGCGTTGGTCAGCGTAGCCTACGTATTCGACATTCCCTCTATTTTTAGAAAAAACCAAGATGGCAAGATTGTCAGATGGATTCGCTGGGCATTCATCCCATTTTTATTGGGGGCTAGAGCGTATAACGCCTGGGAAAGACGGCGTGATACAGTACCTCCAATCCAAAAAGTCAGCGACAATTTATACCTATCTCGCCGTTTGTTTCAGAGTGACTTAGATTTTCTCGAATCCAATGAGATCTCTTGTATTGTCGATGTCACTGCAGAATTTGCAGGCCTTGAAAGTGCGATGACCGACAAGCAGTTTCATTACCTTTCGATTCCGGTACTCGACCACAAAGCCCCAACGCTAGAGCGCCTTCGCCATGCGATTAACTGGATTGATACTCAAATCTCGTGCTCGCGGGCTGTGGTTGTGCATTGTGCGTTAGGGCGTGGTCGTTCAGTGTTTGTTGTGGCGGCGTATTTACTGAGCAAAGACCCGTCACTGACGGTTGAATCTGTGATGAAAAAAATCAATGACGTACGTAGTACCGCGAGATTAAATAAATTACAGATTAGGACGTTACGAGCGATCAGTGAAAAAGGCGTACTGGGGCTGGATCAATCCACTTGGATGGTGGTTAACCCTGTTTCAGGTGGCGGCAAATGGGAGGAAAACGAACAGCACTTGATTCGTGAGCTAACCCAAAAATATCGCTTGAGTATTCATCAAACCACCACAAACCTCAGCGCCGAGCAGCTAACACAACAGGCAAAAGAAAGTGGAGCTAAGCAAATCATCGTAGCTGGTGGCGATGGCACAGTAACAGAGGTGGCTAGCCAATTGGTGGATACCGACCTAAAACTCGGTATTGTTCCGCTCGGAACTGCCAATGCGTTATGTCATGTGCTCTATGGCGTTGGCGCCAAATTCTCACCGGTCGAAAAAGCGTGTGAAGCGTTGCTTGGCGGACACTGCCAACGTATTGATACTGCGGACTGCAATCAGCGGCTTATTTTATTGGTCTTAGGTATTGGGCTAGAACAGAAGATGATCGAGCACGCTCAGCGAGAAGAGAAAAATGTTTTTGGACAACTCGCTTACCTCACTGGCTTTTTTAATGCTGTAGTGGCGGAAGAAACGCAAGCTTTAACCGTTTCGTTAGACGCTCCAACTGAAGATGGAAACCACGACAATAATACACAAACGCTTGAAGTCCATAGTTTTGTCGTTGCGAATATCGCTCCATTTAGTACGTTGCTTGCCCAAGGTGGTGATGCGCCGCAGCCTGATGATGGCAAGCTGCATATCACATATTTAGATAACACCGAGTCTTTAGGCGGACGTCTTATCGCCTTGTCGGATCTGACATTAACGAGCGTAGGCGCACAGGAAGAATCGACACATTTTCAATACGCGACGGCTCAGAGCGTCACTATTTCTGCGAATAAACCGATTGAGTATGTGATTGATGGTGAACTGTATTCTGATGAGCAACTGGCAATCAAGCTGCGTCCAAAGTCATTGAACGTATTTGTTCCAAGCCAGAGACGTAAATCAGCTTCGCTTTAACACTGTAATCCGCGGATAACGCGCCATTTGCTTCGTATTCTACATGGCGCTTTTTCTGTGTTGTTTGATGATTTGGTGTGCGTCGTAAAAAGGCTATTAAGGTCGCTGCGTAGATGCAGCGGCTTTTGTCTATCTACACCTTTTTATTAGGTTGATTGGGGATGAGGGTTAAACAAAGTGAAGAAAGAAGGGCGAGTATAATTACTCACCCTGAGGTAAGTGCTTTTCAATTTCATCGTTTTCAACTTGTAAAGCAGCTAACCAATAAGAAACAAGTGCGGTTAAGTTGGTGTCGTCAATGGCTCTAAGCAGGGCTTTTAAATCATCTAACAGTAATTTATTCATAAAATGCATTTCTTTGTAATTACCTAGCTCGGCAACGCCGTATTCGGTGGCATTTTCTGCAATGAATTGTTCACCATCTTGGTCGAAAAACAGCTTCGCCATCTTTTTGATCATCACTTTTTCTATTTTCACGAATCGATATGCCGCTCTTGCGAGTGTCATATGTGATTGCGGGTTAACGAGAGGCAAACACGTTTGGCGATGGTGTGTCATTTTTACGAGTAGCTCCCTTACTCGATTGTTATCCAATGTCATAGTGACCTCTTTATTTATGACTATTGTCGTGGGACATTTCTCGTGATGGTTATGTTAATGCGCCTGTGGGCTTGTCAGAAATGGCCAAAGCAAGTTGGCCATTTCTTTGATCAATACCGAGCTTTATTGCAAAGGCGACCACCAAGTTTTAGCTAATAAGGCTGATGCTGCTGAGTTTTTCTTTGCAGCTTTTTATATCGCTACGAACTTTCAGCAGAACCGAGTTATCCGCCTGCTCTGGGTGGGAAGTAATCAAATTCTCAATCTCTTTGAGTACCTTGCTTTCGACACCTTCAAGCTGTTCTAAATACATAGACTCTTTGTCAGAGGACACTTCCTTCATCACGTCGCTGTAGACCTCACGCGCCTTGATGGTGTAGGAAACCGGAGTGTCGTCGGCAGATTCTTCATTGTTACTTGCTAGAGAGTAGGGAGTGAGCTCAATGACTGCACGCTCACGTACTCTGAGCAGTTCTACCAACACATTATTCAAAGAAGTGTTGTCAATGTTCTCGATGGCCTTGTTGTAAATTTCATTTCCGCTTTCGATAAGCTCAATGATTGAGGCGATGTTTTCATTTTTCATATGCCACTCCTTATTTACTGGTGATAGGGGTGTTTGAGCGTATGGAATACAAACACGATGTTTCATCTTTAATTGCAGGTTGTATGCCAATGAATTTTAAGTCTTATTAATCAGTGACTTAATGTCTTTTTTTTGCAATAACTTGCTAACAGTCGGTAAGGCGCTAAGAAAAAATTACAAGAATGGCGGGGAAAGCCTGGAAAGAATTACACGTACAGATACGGATTTTTATCGAAATAAAAATAAAATAAATAAAAAACAATAACTTAAAATTCTGGCATGGATATGGCTTTGTAGGGAGTAAGTGAGGTCAAACATTGTTTCACTTGATTCACTATTCAACTCATTAATGGAGGCTAGTTATGGCTACTACAAAAGAAAGCACAGTAAAACCTCAAGAGCAGTTAGAAGAAGCATATCACTTAGCGGAACAAGCCACGACGGAAGCCGTTGGCGCGATGAAAGATCAAGCCAAAGAGAAGCTGGATGTCGGTGCACAGCAAGTTCAGCAGGCGACTAAGTCGGCAGAAAATGTAATCAAGGAGCGCCCATTGCTGAGCATAGGCTGTGCCTTCCTTGCTGGTTGGGCGGTTTCGAAGCTGATCAAATAATAGTGGTCACCAAGGATTAAGCCACACAACAGAAAGGCGAGGCTTCACATGAATAACTCAGGGCAAGTTACCAATCAGCAATCAGGCTCGGCGGCTTCAGACAGCGGCCGAGCCCCTGATGGGGCAGAAGAACAGGATATCCAACAAACCATTAATGGTTTGAGCAGCATTCTTGCGCAATTGGACCAACTGACGAAATCGCTAAAAGCATGGTCAGGTTCAACGTTGGATTTGTTCCTCTTGGAGATGAAAGTTAACGTGTCCGCAGTGCGTCAGATTTTGCTGTGTACCGTTGTTTTTACTCTATTGTCGGTATTGTTCGTATTCAGTTTGTGCCTTGCCTCTGGGGTGGTGGCTTATCAGTTAACTGCCAACGTGTATGTTGCCGTGGGTGTATTTATCACATCATTAGGCTTGGCATTATTTGCTTTAGCCTGGTGGCAGAAGCGTTTAGTTGGATTTCTTGGATTCAAAAATACGACAGAACAATTACAGGAGGGGTGGGATGCGCTCGCTACAAAAGCTCAATCGAGCCATGCGGATCAAGCGGATGGAAGGTAAAGCGTCTCTAGAGCAATGCTGTTTGTCGATGGAAATGTTCACGTTTACCACCAAGAAGTTTGTGAGAGAAAACCCTTGGACGACATTAGGCATTAGTGCTGTCGTTGCCGTTACCGCAGCAAAAGCAGGTCGATTGTCTCGACTGACTTCTTCTATTTCGTCAATGGGGCTATTGGTTAGCAGCGTGTCTGATATTACCGATTCGCTCACAAAGCCGGTCGCGGCAGCTTCTCTGGATGAGTCAGATGCGGAGCAAAATGGAAATGCAGCAACACAAGTAAGCAACGCTGCGACGACAGAGGGCGAACCACTCTAATAGCGGATTTCACCGCAAAATTTTCTTACCGATTCTGAGCTTATTATGACAGCGAAATTGAACATTCCTGCCAACACTGCGATTGGTGCAACGCTTCTCGTCCTGTTACTCGTCCCAGGGCTGTATTTTGCCAAGCCAATATTGTTACCTATTGTGCTTAGCACCTTTATTTCTCTGCTGTGCAGCCCTTTCATTAATTATCTTGAAGACAAAGGTTTACCACGTGCTATTACCGTCGTGTTGACGCTGTCATTCCTCGTTGGCGCCTCAATTATTGGTCTTGCCGCCATGTCGGAGCCCGCCAAGCAATGGTGGTCTGAGCTGCCCAGTATCGTGAAAAATGTGTCGCAAGAAGTAAGCGAAGTTACTAAAGCTTCGGCTGATCACCTTAATACTCCATTGAATATCGCCAACGATATGAGTATGGATGAGGTCGGGAACAACACCGTATTTTCTTTGGTAAAAACGCTCGCGACCACGACGCCGACGATTTTGACACAAGCGATGATCGTGCTGTTTATGGTTTACTTTATGCTCAATCATGGACGAAGCTTATTTCGAAAGTCAGTGTCTTACTTACATGGGTTCGCCAAACAGCGCCAAGCGATTGAGTTGGTCAAAGCGCTACAGAAAGACCTATCTCGATACATTGGCACCATCACTTTAGTGAATGCTGGGCTGGGGTTGAGTGTCGGGGCCGTGTTTTTTGTTCTAGGCCTTGAAGATCCATTTCTATGGGGCGCATTTGCAGGCGTGATGAATTTTGCGCCGTACCTCGGCCCTGTCATATCCATGGTGAGCTTTGGCTTTGTTGCTTATCTTCAGTTGGAGTCGGTCAGTTTTATGCTGACGGTGGTGTCTATCTATTTACTGCTCAATTTGATTGAAAGTCAGTTTGTTACACCAACACTATTGGGGAAAAGGTTTAACTTAAACCCGTTAGTGATTTTTGTTTGGCTTGTTTTTTGGGGCTGGCTTTGGGGCGGAATGGGACTATTGATCGGTGTGCCGTTGCTGGTTTGTATCAATATTTTGGTTGATCGTCTAGAGCTATGCCAATCAACCCAAAATCAAGCAAAGCAAATCACCTCCGCGGACGTGGCACCGCGAGAGTGACTTGAGGGTCAAGCTGGTTCAACGAAACAGTTTTCCAGCGCTCACTGGCTGACTAAATAAATATCCCTGACCATAAATACAGCCTTTTTCGAATAAGTAATCGGCTTGTTCCCGAGTTTCTATCCCTTCCGCGACGACTTTCAACGACAGCGTTTTTCCCATGGCAATAATGGCATTCACAATCGCGTTGCTGTCGCTATTACTTGGGACATCACTGACAAATGAGCGGTCAATTTTCAGTTTGTTGATTGGCAAACCTTTCAAGTAAGACAAAGACGAATAGCCAGTTCCAAAGTCATCCAGAGAAATCTCAATACCCAGCTCTCGTAATTGATTTAACGATGCAATGGCTTGTTGAGGGTCGATCAGTAAAAAGCTCTCTGTGATCTCCAAATCTAACCGTTGGGCAGGGTATCCGGTGTTATCGAGGATAGTACTTAATCGCTGAATGAAATTTGACTGCTGAAGCTGCAACGCAGAAACATTGACGGCGATTTTGCCAAACTCGATGCCTTGGTCCAGCCAAGCATTACCTTGCAAACAAGCTTGTTGTAACACCCACTCACCAATGCTTTGAATCAGCCCTGTTTTTTCTGCAATTGGAATAAAGTCTGCTGGTGGTACAGGGCCAAACTCTGGATGCTGCCAGCGTAATAAAGCTTCCACGCCGACAATCGTATTTTGTTCCAAATTGTATTGCGGTTGGAATTCTAACCGGAGTTGTTGTTTTTCTATTGCTTGATGCAAAGCGGATTGAATGCGTACATGGGATACGGATTTATCGGTCAAATCCGGTGAGTAAAACGCGTAGCCGTTGCGTCCATTTTTCTTCGCTAAGTACATCGCGGTGTCTGCGTTTTTCAGTAAGGTTTCACTGTCTTGACCGTCTCTTGGGTACAAGGCAATACCAATACTGGTCGAGACACGAAGTGAGTCGTGGTTTGCCAAGTCGAATGGTTGCTGGAATACGCTTAGAATATCGCCGACGGTTTCCAGTAAGGCAACATCACTATGGATGTCTGGCAAAATAATCACAAATTCATCGCCGCCAATGCGAGCCACATGCGCATTGAGGTGAAGCACATCTTGCAGACGAATCGCTAACTTAGACAGCAATTGGTCACCACAGAAATGGCCCATGCTATCGTTGATGTGTTTGAAATGGTCGATATCTAAGAATAGGGTGGCAAACGTCTGCTGGTTTTTGTGTCCGGTTTCGATGTGTTGCTCAAGTAAGCTGAGTAAATGGGTTCGATTAGGTAGATTGGTTAATGGATCGTAAAAAGCCATGCGTTGTAGCTTTTCTTCGTGTGCCTTACGCACAGAGATATCTTCAAACACACAAATGTAGTTAATAAGGTGGTTTTTATCGTCCATTACGGCGCTAATGGTCGCTAATTGCGGATAAATGCTGCCATCTTTCTTTCTGTTGATGAATTCGCCTTTCCATTGGCCTTTGTTTTCGAGTTGATGCCACAACTGTTGATAGAAACCTTGATCATGATGGCCTGAGCGCAGAATTCGTGGGTTTTTTCCTATCACCTCTTCAGAGCGGTAACCTGTAATTTGGGTAAAAGCCGTGTTTACATCAATGATGTTGGCATTGCGGTCTGTAATGACCATGCCTTCTTGCGAATTGTTGAAAATTTGGGACGCTAAGGAGAGCTGCGTTTCTACCATTTTTCGGCGGGTGATGTTACGTGTCATCCCCAGAATGCCGATTAAGTTTCCCGCATGATCACGGACAGGAGACTTAATGGTTTCTAGCCAAGTGGGGTTATTGTTTTCATCAATTTGACGGCATTCTTCAACAATATTTTGCGTGCCAGTGGCTACCACCAATTTATCGGCATCAATGAATTTTTCCGCACGTTCATGGCTAAACAGGGCAAAATCGTCTTTGCCAATGATTTCACTGTTGGTTTTTTGCCACGCATTTTCTACGCTTCGATTGGTCATCGAATAAAGACCATCCATGCCTTTTATCCATACGTGGTCTTCAAGGCAGTCGATAAACTCTTGTAGTGTTGGTGTTGGCTTTATTTCCGCGCTTTGATGTCGCGTTTGTTCTTGCTGACAGTGCAAGTTGATATCAAAGCTGATCCGCCCCGCGATTGCGCTTAGCCATGCCGAAACAACCGTTGATTGATCATTAGGGTGAGTCAGTGTCAGTACGGCAAGCAATTCGCCATTAGGTAGCCAAATCGGTCCAATGCTCAAGGTTTGCTCTTCAAAGGGGGTATGGCTAACTGTAAAATCTGTCGGCGTAAAGTGATCGACAACTTGCGTTATCACATCGACGATAGCACGATGATTTTGGGTTGAGGTGGACACCTCAGTCGATAGCCACTGCTGAGTATCGCTCAGAGTATAAAGCTGTCCCTGAGCTTGAGTTACATTACAGCATTGTCGCAGAACGTGTTGCCAGTCTGCCATCAAAGGCGAAGGAATAGCGAAGCGAAACATAATTAATAACGAGTCCTAAATCGCCCAAAGGTAATTATATTAGAATCTAGCGTAAGCTATTGGGCTTTGTGAGTATCGTATCCAACGCGTAGCTAAATCCTAGCAGCGTAAAGTGCTTTCTATCATTAAAATGTTATCTATATCTCTTTTTTATCCAACTTATTGCATCGTTTTTTAGGGCTTTTGATAGGTGATTAAGAAGCGTTTACCGCTTTGGTTTTCTTGCCCCATGAGACTTGCTGAATGACTAAGCCACTGATGATCAATACCAGGCCAATCAAGGTTGAAGGATGAATTTCTTCGCCGATGATGGTAGCTAACAACATGAGTGAGATAAATGGAGAAGCAAAGATCAGATTACTGATACGCGCGGTGTTTTGCGTTGATTTGAGTGCGCTCAGCCACAAAACGAAAGTGATCCCCATTTCAAACAGTCCGACATACGTCACCGCTGCCCAGCCTTTAGCTGAGATCATCTGCCAGTCAGCACCTTCATAAAGACTTAAACCAATGGCGAATGGAATAGCGACCAAAAAGCCGAGCAGAACGCCAACCACAGGGTCCGCCTTATTTTTGGTATTTAAAATCCAGTAACCGGCCCACAGCAGTGTTGATAGCAGCGCAAGACCAACACCCAACGGGCTCTCAAATTCCATGCCTAAAAGATTGCCTTGTGTGGCAATCACTATCACGCCGACATAACTAAAACCGCAAGCCAGCCAGTCCTTACCACGGATCTTTTGTCCTAAGAAAACAGCGGCCATTAGCGTTAAGGTGATGGCCCAGCTGTAGTTGATCGCTTGAGCCTGAGATGCGGGCAGCAAGTCATATGCTTTGAACAGAATAACGTAATACGCCAAAGGGTTAATCAACCCAAGCAGTAGGTAATACCAAGGGTTTGAGAAAAATGTAGCGCTTAACTGGCCCAGTTTACCTTGCACACCACAGATTACTGTTAGTGCAATCGCAGAGACGATGCTGGCAATGCATAGCATTTGAATCGGCGTAAATTCTGCCAGCGTGAGTTTAAATGCGGTTGCAACGGTAGACCAAAGTAATACTGCTGAGAGCCCAAATCCTAGGGCGCGACGCTCGTTCATGATGCCTCTGCGTGATGATGTGCCGCTCGGTTTGGATAATTTGAGCGGAAGAAAGAATATTATAGGAAGGCCTAGTGTATGCGAGGATTTTTCATCCAACAAACTGGACATTTATCCAGTGTCTAAATACCATTGTTATAGATACAAAACACAGGCTAACTCGCTATTATGCAATGGATTCTTGAGTACCAATCTCTCATTCTCTCTTCTCTTTGTGCTGCCACGCTTAGTGGTGTCGCTGCCGGTTGGTGGGTGAAACAGCGTTTTATCACCCAAACTCAGCTTCTCGAGCAACAACTTTTTTCAGAAAAACAGCTTCATCAACAGCAACTTGAACAGGTCAAGCAAAGCCTTGCCGATGCTCAGCAAGAGTTGGATGAATTAGATGATGAGCGTGATAAAGCCGCGTTTGAAGTACGCCAAACACATGGAAAGCTGATGGCAGCAATGGAAAAACTGCGTTACTTCGAGGCTGTAAAGCAAGAGCGCCAGCAATACTTTGATGAGCTTGGTCAAATGCGTGAACACAAATCACGTCTAGAAACGCAACTGCGTGAACAGCAAGCTCGCCATGAGCAAATTAACCAAGCTAATGCCGAAAAACTGCAAATTTTAGAACAAGCAGAAGCACGCTTGAAACAACAATTTGAGCACTTGGCAAATCAACTGTTTGAAGAAAAAACAGCGAAGGTCGATTTGCAAAACCGTCAGAGTTTAGAAGGCTTGTTGTCACCGCTTAGAGAACAGTTAGAAGGGTTCAAAAAGCACGTTAATGACAGCTTTAGCCAAGAAGCTAAAGAGCGCCATACCTTAGTGCATGAGCTGAAAAACCTGCAACGTTTGAACGAGCAAATGACGCGCGAAGCGGTTAATTTGACCCAAGCGTTGAAAGGGGACAACAAACAGCAAGGTAACTGGGGCGAAGTGGTGCTCGCTAGGGTACTTGCCGAATCTGGCTTGCGTGAAGGGCACGAATATCAGACTCAGGTGAACTTACAAAATGAAGCAGGCAAGCGTTACCAACCTGATGTCATTGTGCATCTCCCACAAAACAAACAAGTGGTTGTGGATTCTAAAATGGCGCTGGTTGCCTATGAGCGCTACTTCAACGCCGAAACTGATGCTGAGCGCGATCAGGCTTTGAATGCGCACTTAGCTGCTCTACGTGCACATATCAAAGGGTTAAGCATGAAGGACTACCACAAACTCAAAGGTATTCAGAGTTTGGACTATGTTCTGATGTTTATCCCGGTTGAGCCGGCGTTCCAAGTCGCGATTCAAGCCGATCCGAGCTTGATTAAAGACGCGATGGAGCAAAACATCATTTTGGTGAGCCCAACAACGTTGCTGGTGGCATTGCGCACCATTGATAATCTATGGCGCAATGAACGCCAAAATGAAAACGCCAAAATGATTGCGCAGCGTGCGACAAAACTCTACGACAAATTACGATTGTTTGTAGACGACATGGAGGGGCTCGGCGGTGCGCTGGATAAGGCGAATCAAAGCTATCAAGGTGCGATGAACAAGCTTGCCACAGGGCGCGGAAATGTGATTCGCCAAGCCGAAAGCTTTAAACACTTGGGAGTTGAAATTAAACGACCGATTTCTTCCGACCTCGCGCAGTTAGCGCAGAGTGATGCATTTTCAGAAAATGACCCGTTAGTAGAAAGACATCCGGCTGAGGATAAAGTAAACTAATCGCCCGCAGTGCAGTGGGCGATTTTATTTGTCAACAAACGCCCCGTAGAGGAAAGCGCTGCCTAAGAGGAATTAGAATGACGGACACAAGTTTGCAATCCAATACAGCGTTAGAGAATGAAACCACTCACTTTGGTTTCTCTACAGTGGCAAAAGACGAAAAAGTGACTAAGGTTGCCGAAGTATTCCACTCCGTGGCAACAAAATACGACATCATGAATGACCTGATGTCTGGTGGTATTCACCGCCTTTGGAAGCGCTTCACTATCGATTGTAGTGGTGCTCGCCCTGGCCAACGTATTCTTGACCTAGGTGGTGGTACGGGTGATTTGACGGCGAAATTCTCGCGCATTGTTGGCGATGAAGGCCATGTCATCCTTGCCGATATCAATAACTCAATGCTTAACGTTGGTCGCGATAAACTGCGTGACAACGGTATTGTGGGTAACGTGCATTATGTTCAAGCCAACGCAGAAGAACTGCCGTTCCCTGATGATTATTTTGATGTTATCACCATCAGTTTTTGTTTGCGTAATGTGACAGACAAAGACAAAGCGCTTCGTTCAATGTTCCGCGTACTGAAGCCTGGCGGCCGTCTATTGGTGTTGGAATTTTCAAAACCAGTGCTAGAGCCGTTATCTAAAGTATACGACGCATATTCATTCCACTTGTTGCCGAGAATCGGTGAGCTAGTTGCGAATGACTCAGAGAGTTACCGCTACCTAGCGGAGTCAATCCGTATGCATCCAGACCAAGAAACGCTGGAAGGCATGATGCAAGACGCAGGTTTTGAAAACACCAAATACTACAACTTAACTGGTGGTATTGTGGCTTTGCATCGCGGTTATAAATTCTAAGGGTTAACGGCATGCCATTTGAACCACTTATCACCGCTGTGATTGAAACGTCACTGAATACACTGATCAAAGACGACCCTGCATTGGGCCGTCGTTTAGCGCGTCTAAAAGGTCAAGTTATTCAAGTTCACCTGAAAGAGATCAATAAAACACTGACATTCGTTTTTAGTCAGCAAATTGATGTGCTTGGTCATTACGAAGGGCAGCCTAACTGCTATCTATCGCTCAACTTGAGTGTGTTACCAGAGCTGCGCGATCAGGCCAACATCACTCGTCTTATTAAACAAGATAAACTTGAACTCGAAGGCGATATTCAATTGGCGCAGAAATTCTCTCAGTTGATGGTGGATTGCAAACCAGATGTTGAAGAGTGGTTGTCTCGCGTGACTGGCGATGTCGCCGCACATACCTTTGTGCAAGGTTCAAAAAACATCGGCAACTTTCTTGCGTCTCAAGCAGAAAAACACCAGCGTCATCTTGCGCAAGTAGTGACTGAAGAATGGAAACTGGCTCCCGCTCCGTTAGAAGTGGCCTATTTCTGCGACCAAGTTGATGAGGTTCGCAGCCAGGCTTCTCGCATTGAAGCTCGTTTAACGGCTTTGCTGAATAAGCTGGATGCAGATAAGCCTGCATTGGAGAAACCATGACGCCAGCAGAACTAAAGCGCTTATACCACATCGCCAAAGTACAACTGGAATACGGCTTAGATGAGCTGCTTCCCGATCACCAACTGACCAAAGCGCCGCTTTTACTGCGCAAAAGCTTGTTTTGGATTAAGAACAAGCACCCAGAAAAACCACTCGGTGAACGTCTGCGTTTAGCACTGCAAGAGCTGGGGCCGGTTTGGATTAAGTTCGGTCAGATGATGTCGACGCGCCGTGACTTATTTCCTCCGCATATCGCTGATCCCCTAGCTTTACTTCAAGACCAAGTCGCGCCTTTTGATGGCGAGTTGGCAAAAAAGCAGATGGAGCAAGCATTAGGTGGTCCGTTAGAAAAATGGTTTACCGAGTTTGATATCAAACCACTGGCGTCTGCGTCGATTGCTCAGGTACATACTGCGCGCATAAAAGACACTAACCAAGAAGTGGTATTAAAGGTTATCCGCCCAGATATTCGCCCAGTCATTGATTCAGATCTAAAACTGATGCACCGAATGGCGCGTATAGTCGCCGGAGCGATGCCTGAAGCACGTCGTTTAAAACCAGTTGAAGTCGTGCGTGAATACGAGAAAACCCTGCTTGATGAACTCGACTTGCGACGTGAGGCGGCGAATGCCATTCAGTTGCGCCGCAACTTTGAAGGCAGCGAAGAATTATATGTTCCTGAAGTTTTTCCCGACTTCAGTAATGAAACTGTCATGGTTTCTGAGCGAATATATGGCATTCAAGTCTCTGATATTGAAGGCTTGAAAGCAAATGGCACCAATATGAAATTGCTCGCGGAACGCGGTGTGAGTGTGTTCTTCACTCAGGTGTTCCGAGACAGCTTTTTCCATGCTGATATGCATCCGGGTAATGTGTTCGTCAAACCCGAACATCCAGAGAACCCAATGTGGATAGGGCTAGATTGCGGAATCGTTGGTACACTTAATAGCGAAGACAAGCGTTATCTGGCGGAAAACTTCCTGGCGTTTTTCAATCGTGACTACCGCAGAGTGGCGGAGTTACATGTGGATTCAGGGTGGGTGCCTGCGGATACCAATGTCGATGAGTTTGAGTTCGCGATTCGCATTGTGTGTGAGCCTATTTTTGCTAAGCCATTGTGCGAAATCTCCTTTGGTCATGTGTTGTTGAATTTGTTCAACACGGCACGTCGATTCAATATGGAGGTTCAGCCACAACTTGTACTGTTGCAAAAAACGCTGTTGTACGTGGAAGGGCTTGGTAGGCAGCTATATCCTCAACTTGATTTGTGGGAGACCGCAAAACCATTCCTGGAAGAATGGATGATGAATCAAGTTGGGCCGCAAGCTCTAGTGAATGCGATTAAAGACCGCGCACCATTTTGGGCAGAGAAATTACCTGAACTGCCAGAGCTACTTTACGATAGCCTGAAACAAGGTAAAGCGATGAATCAACGTATGGATCAGCTTTATCAAGGGTATCGCCAGAGCAAGCGCCAGCAGGCGACAGGAAAGTTTTTGTTTGGCGTTGGCGCGACTTTAGTCGTATGCTCGGCAATATTGGTGAACGATGCTTTTGAGCAGCTTTCGTTGGCCTGCGGTATCGCAGGTGTCACATTTTGGCTGCTTAGTTGGCGAGCTTATCGTCAATAGACGTTAAACTCTTGAAATATTTTTGTTTGTTTAAAGACCCGAGGTAAAGAGAATGGGTGGTATCAGTGTTTGGCAACTTCTAATCATTGCTGTAATTGTTGTATTGCTATTCGGAACAAAGAAACTACGCGGTATCGGTGGCGATCTGGGTGGTGCCGTTAAGGGCTTCAAAAAAGCGATGAGCGAAGATGAACCTGCGAAAAATGACAAAGACGCAGACTTCGAACCAAAAAGTCTAGAAGAGCAGCAGAAAAAAGAAGCTGCTCCTGAAACGAAAAAAGACAAAGAGCAGGCGTAAAACGTGTTTGATATCGGTTTTTGGGAACTGGTATTAATATCTGTTGTTGGTCTGGTCGTTCTTGGGCCGGAGCGTTTGCCTCATGCTATTCGCAGCGTGTCTCGCTTTATCGGTGCCGCTAAGAGTATGGCAAATAGCGTCAAAGACGAATTGTCACACGAGCTGAAAGTCCAAGAGCTGCAAGAAAACTTGCGCAAAGCAGAACAAATGGGGATGGATGATTTGTCCCCTGAGTTGAAATCTTCAGTTGAAGAGTTGAAGAAGGCAGCGCAATCTGTAAATCGTCCTTACGCAAAGAACACCGATTCAGAGGCTGAGCCTGTAAAAACAGAGCCAGCAGCAGAAAAGGTAGAGAAAGCGGAAGAGAGCAAGGTTACAGCGGCAGATAAGAAAGCCGAATAGTCTCATTAGGAGGAGCTACTAGTGATTGGTAGCTCCTTTTTGATCTGGTTTTTAATAAGAGGTTTGCCATGTCTACCGTCGAGCAGACACAACCTTTAATTAGTCATTTGTTGGAGCTTCGCAACCGACTACTGCGTTCAATCCTCGCAGTGTTGGTCGTGTTTGTCGGACTAATTTATTTCTCTAACCACATTTACGAGTTTGTTTCCGCACCTTTAGTAGAACGTCTACCTGAAGGCGCGACCATGATTGCTACGGATGTAGCGTCACCTTTTTTTACGCCACTTAAGCTGACGTTAATTGCTTCGGTATTTATTGCGGTGCCGTTTATCTTGTATCAAGTGTGGGCATTTGTAGCGCCAGGTTTGTACAAGCATGAACGTCGATTGATCATGCCACTGCTGTTCTCTAGTTCGCTATTGTTCTACTGTGGAGTGGCATTTGCCTACTTCGTGGTATTTCCATTGGTGTTTGGCTTCTTTACCGCCATCTCTCTTGGTGGAGTAGAGTTTGCAACTGATATCTCGAGTTATCTCGACTTTGTGCTGGCGCTATTTATGGCGTTTGGTATCGCATTCGAGGTGCCTGTTGCGATTATTTTGTTGTGTTGGACTGGGGCCACTACACCAGAAGACTTAAGACAGAAACGTCCTTATATTATAGTGGCTGCGTTTGTCGTAGGTATGGTGTTAACGCCACCAGACATGATCTCGCAAACCTTACTCGCTATTCCGATGTGTTTACTGTTTGAAGTCGGTTTGTTCTTCGCGCGTTTTTATACTCGTCGAAGCGAAGAAGTAGAAGCGGAAACCGAAGAATAAGGCTAATCTAGTGACCCGTCCTGATATGG